>JAJYZY010000032.1:10248-21191 GCA_021799715.1 Planctomycetota bacterium
TTAGTTGATCTGCAATGTCACGTCTTTACGGGAGTGTTCCGCCGTGCATAAAAAATTGCGAAAAGCCCTGTTTTATGTCATCCTGCTGGTGCTGGTGCTTATTGTCGCGGGTTGGCTGTCCATTGATGGAATTCTCCGCAGCCAGATTCAAAGTCGGGCCACCGCGGCTTTGGGAACCAAAACCACGCTTACCGGTGCCCAATTAAGCATTCTCGGCGGCAGTTTGAATCTTACAGGGCTGACCGTCGATAATCTAAAAGGATATAACGATCCGCATCTGCTGACCATGCAATCCTGCGGGGCAACCGTCAGCCTGCACAGCCTCTTGACCAACACCGTGGTGATAAAACTTATTACCATCACCGGCCTGCATATTTCCGTCGATCAAAGCGGTTTATCCAATAACCTGATGACGGAAATCAATCACCTTCATAACCAGCAAAGTTCCAATACCCCCGCCACACCCTCCGCCGCGGGTTCCGGCGGAAAAGCGCTGGCCATTACCAGAGTGGTGCTGTTGAATACCGTCGTGCGCGTCGATACGTCCCTGCTGCCGGGACAGAAGGGCGTTCCGATTGTCATCACCCTGCCCAAAATGGTTCTCAACCAACCGACCAATCCTGATGGCAGACCTTTGCGCTTGGCCGGCCTGATGGAACAGATATTGGTGCAAATTGCCAAGAGCCTTGCCAATAATCCCGCCATTCCCGCTCCGGTGCGCACCACCCTTGACGCCGCCACCAGCTTTATCGGCTCAGGGGCCGGCACGCTGCTGCATGGTGCCGGGCAGATGGTCAATGGCGCGGTGAAATCCATCGGGCATCTGTTCGGCGGCGGAACAGCCGGCACCAACGGAGGCGCGAAGTGATCGCGGCAGTCATTGCCCATATTGCCGCGACCGCCCACCGCATTGATTGGCCGGATGTGCTGATTTTTGCACTGACTTATTTTGGTCTGGCGCTCGGTGATGTCCCCTTCACGCGACTCGACCGCTCCAGCATCGCCATTTTAGGTGCGGTCGCGGTGCTTTTGTTTCATCGCATGAGCCTGCATGCTGCGATGGCCGGAGTCGATTTTCCCACGCTGATACTGCTTATCAGCATGATGATTATTTCCGCGCAATTGCGGCTGGCCGGGTTTTATGACTGGGTAGTGCGGCGCATTGTTGCCGCATCTCATCAGCCGTGGCGATTACTCGCCGGGCTGATCGGATTTTCAGCCATCCTTTCCGCTTTATTCGCCAATGATGTTATCTGTCTGATTTTTACGCCCGTCCTATGCCTCGCGCTGCAACGCGCTCGACGCGATCCGGTGCCGTACCTGATGGCCCTGGCCACTTCATCTAACATCGGCTCCGCGTCCACCCTCATCGGCAACCCACAGAATATGCTCATTGGCGAGTCGGCACATCTTCACTTCGCCGGTTACTTTTTCACTGTTTTACCCCTGATCCTGATGTGCATGATATTGAATTATCTCGCCATCGCCCTGATTTATCGATCCCGGCTCTTTTCCGATATTGAGCCGCCCGCAGCCTCGGAATCCGCCCATGAACACCACCGTCCCGCCACCATGCAGTGGCATTTGATCGCCAAATCCCTGATCGTCATGGCCATTCTGCTTATGGCCATGCTTGGCGAATCTTTTTTTCACATCAGCCGCCCCGTGGCCGCAATGGCGGCGGCGGGCGTGATTCTCGTATCGCGCAAAACCCGCCCCGCTGATCTCTTCGCCCTTGTGGATTGGAATTTGATTCTCCTGTTCATCGGCCTGTTTATCGTCATTGCCGATGTACAAGCTCACCACCTTCTGGCACCGGCGCTGCACACGCTGGCCCGCATGGGGTTATCACTGAAATCCCATTTGCCCCTGGCCGCCATCACCCTGGTTTTGTCCAATCTGGTAAGCAATGTGCCGGCGGTGTTGCTCATCAAACCCGCCATTCCCCTGACCGCTACCCACAGTTGGTACCTGCTGGCCGTGTGCAGCACATTGGCCGGCAATCTGACTCTGCTGGGGTCCATCGCCAATTTAATTGTTGCCCAGCAGGCTCAGCCTTTCGCGGTAAACTTGCGATTTCGCGAATACCTGAAAGCCGGTGTGCCCCTGACGCTTTGCACCATCACGCTGGCCGTGGTCTATTTCAAAATCATTTAAGTTGGCCGCTGTTCCGATGCATGACCAGGCGTGCTGCAAAATTCTGCCCGACCCCGGATGAAACCGGGACAGTACCCGGAAAAATAGCGCCCAAACCCGCAGTTTTCAGTCTGGTTGCCAAAATTTGACAATAACGCCCTGTCGATGAATTCACATCGTTTCGGCAATTTGTCAAAATATGGGAATTGGATATAATGCGGTGCTCTCTGGCCCTCATCGTCTAGAGGCCTAGGACACGGGCTTTTCACGCCTGTAACTGGGGTTCGAATCCCCATGAGGGCAGTTTTGGTTGAGCCGCCGCAGCCGGACAGGCAGGCCGCGGCGGCTTTAGAGGAATTAGAGGAACTGAATGTCGATTAAAGCAATTGATTTACGGCGCGGTGTGGCGGTTGAATACAACAACAAGCTATATGTTGTGCATGATTTTGCCAAAGTATCCAAGGGCAATTGGCGGTCTTTTATGCAGGTAAAGCTCAAAGACACCCAGACCGGCAGCATTATTGAACAGCGTTTTCGTGTGGACGACACGCTGGAACAGGCGTTTCTCGATCAAAAACCCATGGAATACCTTTACTCGGACGCCACAACGCATTATTTCATGGATCTCAATGATTTTGAACAGCTTGAACTTTCCGGTGATGTGGTCGGTGAAGCTGTAAAATATCTCAAACCCAACACGCAGGTGCAGATTACCATGTATCAGGGAAAACCCTTTTCCGTGGAGCTGCCCAACACCGTGGAACTTGAAATTACCGATTGTCCGCCGAGCATCAAAGGGGCCACCGTCAGCAATGTCGGTAAAGATGCAACGCTCGAAACCGGCCTGGTTATTAACGTTCCGGACTTTATCGCTCAAGGCACGGTGGTACGAGTGGATACCCGTACCGGAGAATATCTTGGCCGCGTCAATGATTAGGCTCCCGGCGGCCGGCAAGTTATCGCACAGCTTGCCTTGCTCGGGAAAATCATTGATCGGGACCCTCCAACACTCCTTCGGCCATGCCCGCCATTGCCGAAGGGGTATAGCAGAATTGAGACCACCGCGATGACCGATACCCCTCCTCCTTCGCCCACGCCGCCGCAGGATACTTCGCGCTATAAGCCGCCCATGCGTTTCGCCAAACCCAAGCCGCCTCCGCTGCCGGTGCGCTTCGTGCTGTTGCTCGTGGAACCCGAAAAATGGGCGCAGGCTGCCATGTATCCCGCATCCATCACCTTTTGGCCCCTCTTCTGGGCTATTGTCATTGGTGCCATGTGCATGGGATTTTCAATGTCAGCCAGAGCGATCAAGCCGCTGCGGGCTTTTGCGGCTTCTTACGATCAGCACTTCCTTCCCATGCTGCTGAACAAGGGCCGGCTGTCGATCATCATGCCCAGGGGAAAAACCAATCTTGTACCCCTGCAAATCCGCAATCCTTACGAAACCGTTCTGGTCAATACCAGCCTCAGCGGGGCATCCGCATTGAAAACTCATCCCTTAATCGCATTGTTTAATCGCACGGATTTGATTCTAACCGGCACGAAAATGAGCCGCCCAATAGTGATTATGCCCCTGGCTCAACTCCAGCAGGAAATGCTTCTGACAAATCGCGCTATGTCCGTCGCCGCCATTAAAACCACGCCGGTTGATAAACTCCCGCCGGTAACCATCAACTCCCAGTCACTGCAAACATTCTTTGCCGCCACCGCACTGGTCATTATGCTGGTGGCCGGCGTGGCGGCCAGTGTGATTATCGCCGGTTTTTTTTTACTCTGGGTCGTGCTGATGATATTTCTGACCGGGTTTCTCGTCATGTCGATTAACCGGAATATCGGCATGCCGCTGAAAGTCGCCTGGCGGATTTCCATGGCGGTCATGATTCCGCTGCTGGTGCTGCGCGGGCTGCTGGCGGTTTTCAACATTGTGCCGGCAATTAATCATTCGCCCCTGACAGATAAGATTATCTACATGGCCCCCATCGGTCTTTCCCTCTGGGCCGCCATTCTCGCCAATCGCATGTTCAGCAAACCCGCGGGAAGCCAATCCCGAAAACTCTAAGCACCACGACCATGGAACGCTGCGGCTGCGGAAACGTGCCGGAACCGCTTTATCCAGCCGCCGCGAATTCCCGCGGCTGAAGTTTGTGCAGCAAATACCTCCCCGTGTGGCTTGTGGGATGGCCGGCCACATCTTCCGGTGTACCGGTGGCCACCACCTGCCCGCCGCCGCTGCCGCCTTCCGGCCCCATGTCAATAATCCAATCCGCACATTTGATCACATCCAGATTGTGCTCAATAATCACAACCGAATTGCCCGCATCTGCCAGGCGATTCAACACATTAAGCAGATTGTGAATATCCGCAAAATGCAGGCCGGTCGTCGGCTCATCGAGAACATACAACGTATGGCCCGTGGCGGCCTTCGCCAATTCCGTAGCGAGTTTCACCCGTTGGGCTTCGCCACCGGAAAGCGTGGTACTGGACTGCCCCAACTGCACATACGACAATCCAACATCATTAAGCGATTGCAGAAATGAGCGGATATGGGAAAAGCTGTCGAAAAATTGCAGCGCTTCTTCAATGCGCATTTCCAGCACATCCGCAATGGACTTGCCGCGATATTTGATTTCCAGCGTTTCCCGGTTGTAGCGGGTGCCGCGGCACTCCTCACAGGTGACAAACACATCGGGCAGAAAGTGCATTTCAATGCGCTTGGTTCCCTGCCCCTGGCAGCTTTCACACCGCCCGCCTTTGACATTGAAACTGAATCGACCGATCTGATATCCGCGCATGCGGGCTTCCCGCGTTTTGGCGTATAACTGGCGGATCAGATCAAACACGCCCGTATACGTCGCCGGATTACTGCGGGGCGTGCGGCCGATCGGAGATTGATCAATCTCAATAACTTTATCTATATTCGCCGTGCCCAGAATTTTTTTGTGCCGTCCCGGATGCTCTTTGGATCCGTAAAGCTGTCTTTTCAGTCCCTTAAGCAGAATGTGATTGACCAGCGAAGATTTACCCGACCCGGAAACACCGGTCACGCACGTCATAACCCCCAGCGGAAACGCGACATCCACGCCGCGCAGATTGTTTTCCGCCGCCCCAATTATTTCCAGTACCCGCTTGAAATCAGCCTGACGCCGCCGCGTCGGCACGGGAATCTGATATTCGCCGGAAAGATATTTCGCGGTAATGCTTTCCCGTGACGCCATCACCTCCGGAACCGTTCCCTGGGCAATAATGCGGCCGCCGTGCGATCCGGCACCGGGGCCGACATCAATAAGCCAATCGGCGGCGCGAATGGTATCCTCATCATGCTCCACGACAATGGTGGTATTGCCGATGTCCGTCAGGTGCCGCAATGTGCGTATGAGCCGGTCGTTGTCCCGCTGGTGCAGCCCGATGGTCGGTTCATCAAGCACATAACACACCCCCACCAGACCGGATCCCACCTGCGTGGCCAGGCGAATCCGCTGCGCTTCGCCGCCGGAAAGCGTGCCGGTTTGCCGATCCAGCGTCAGATAACCCAGGCCGACATTATTCATAAAGCCCAGCCGGGCGCGAATTTCCTTGAGCATAGGGGCGGCGATAATATCCTGCTCTCCGGAAAACTTCAGGTTGTCAAACAACTCAATGGCTCCGCCGATGGTCAACGCGGTTATTTCGCGGATATTGTATTTGCCGATGCGCACCGCCAGCGCCTGCGGTTTCAGTCGGTCTCCCCGGCATTTTTCGCAGGGTTGTTCGCTTAAATACTCATGCAGTCGCGCTTTTACAAATTCACTATCGGTATTTTCCCAGCGGCGCTGCAGGTTGGGCAGCACGCCTTCAAATTCCGCGCCGTAGGCTTTTTCATCCCTGGCCGTGGTGCCATGGATCAGAATCTGTCGGATTTTTACCGGGATGTCCTCAAAGGCGGTTGTCCCATCAACTCCGAAGGTTCCACAGAATTTCCGCAGCAATCGGTTGTAATAGATGTTCATGCGTTTGCCATTGCGGCTGAAGGGTTCAATGGCACCATCCAGAAGTCCGAGGGTTTTGTCAGGCGTGATAAGTTCTTCGTCAAATTCGAGAATGGTTCCCAGACCATCGCATTCCGGGCAGGCACCATACGGGCTGTTGAATGAAAACAGCCGCGGAGAAAGTTCTTCCAGCGAACTTTCCGGGTGGTTCGGACAGGCATAACGCGAGGAAAATGTATGATCCGTCCATTTGCCTGATTCTTCACGGGCAATGACCACCAGACCGTCGGAGAGCTTCAGCGCCAGTTCAATGGAATCGGCCAGTCGCGCGCGAATCTCGGCTTTAATCGCCAGGCGGTCCACCACCGCTTCAACCGTGTGCTTGAGCTTCTTATCCAGCGGAGGCACGGACTTGATCTCCATAACCTGCCCATCCACCCTGGCGCGGACAAAGCCCTGCCGCGTCATGGCGTCCAGCGCCTCAATCTGCGCTCCTTTTTGTCCGCGCACCAGCGGAGAAATAATCATAATCCGCTGCCCCTCCGGCCATTGCATGACCGTGTGGACGATTTGCGATGCCGATTGGGCGGCAATCGGCTCATCGCATATCCAGCAATGCGGCTTGCCGGTGCGGGCAAAGAGCACCCGCATGTAATCATAAATTTCGGTGGTTGTGGCCACCGTTGATCGCGGATTGCTTCCACCGCCCCGCTGTTCAATGGCAATCGTCGGCGGCAAACCCTCTATTTCATCGCAGTCCGGCTTTTGCATTTGCTGCAGAAATTGCCTGGCATAAGCCGAAAGGGACTCAACATACTTCCTTTGACCCTCCGCGAATATGGTGTCAAACGCCAGAGAACTCTTACCCGATCCGGAAAGACCGGTGATGACCACCAACTGATCGCGCGGAATTTCCAGGCTTACATCTTTCAGATTGTGCTCCCGCGCGCCGCGGATACGAATACTTTTGGTCGCCATGACTTTCTCCGGGTTGCCCCAGCGGAATTCCGCCCGCTCGACAAGCCCCTCATTTTACCCCACCCGCCGACCGCTTTCCAAACGCCGTAAAAAAACCGGCCGCACTGCCGAAATCCGTGGCCGATCGGTCAATGTGACAAAAGAATATCAGATGCTGATCGCTCCCGATTTTGCCGCCCTTTTTGCGCCGCATCCCACGACAATTTCCATGCCCGGGTGCCGTGCACCGGGTTCTTGCGACCAGCTTTGACCAGTCAAGTCCTGATCTAACGTTGTCACTTTATTGCGATCTGGTCACACCCTGGATCACCTGCCCCTCTTGGCAGCGAATTCCCCACACCCTCCGTTACCTCCGCCACCTCATTGTGAATTTCCGTCCCCCGGATTGCAGATTACAAATTCAGATTTCAAATTCAGAATCTCACATTCCAGATTCTGTATTCTGGCTTCTGGTTCATCCCCGCCGCATGAATTGGTGATGATCCATAAATGAGACCGGGCCGCTTGCACATTCGTATTTATGAAAAACAAGTAGTGGCTTAAATTCGGCATTTTTATCCAATTTTGACCTCAATCGGATACGGCATTGATCATGGTCGGCGTGGCAATCTGGAAATGCCCATCGCCTGAATTCAGGTCAAAAAACATTATTTTGACTCGCCGCCGGGTATGGTATAATCGTTGATCGTTCGGCTGGGTGTTGAGAGGCTTTATCAGCGCCGCTTGGGATCGTGGGGCAATGAAATGCGGTTGCTGGTGGGGTAAATCCAATGTAGAAATTTTTCCGGTGTGTTTGCGAGTAACCCGTGGTACCACGCGTGTCAGTTTGTATCCCAACGCACAATCGGGTGGACCTGTTGCGTCGCACGCTGTTAAGTCTCGCCGCAATGCAATCTTGTAATAATGATGTGGCATGGGAGATCATCGTGGTTGCCAACTGCTGCCGGGATGATACCGCGCACATGGTGCGGGAATTGGCTGTGGAAATGCCGGTGCCCCTGACGCTTCTGGAGGAACATCAACAGGGCGTTGTAGCGGCACGAAACAGTGCTTTGCGCAAGGCCCGTGGGCAAATCATCGCCTTTTTGGATGATGACGTGCGGGTAAACGACCTGTGGCTCCGCGAGTTGGTCAATACGTTTGATTCCGAAGCGCCGGATATCATGGTGGGCCGGGTTGACCTGGATTGGCATGAGTTATCCCAACCGTCATGGTTTGATTCCCGCATGGCGCAATACCTGGCGCAAGTGGATCTCGGCACCAAGCCCATGCTTTTGCAGAATCCGTTGGGGGCAGCCGCCAATCTGGCGATAACCCGGGACATGCTCCAACGCATCGGCGAATTCCGTTGCCCGTTGGATCGCCGTGGCAAACGCACGGCAGGCGAAGATACCGATTTAATTGCCCGGGCAATGCGGCTTAATGCGCGGGTGCTTTACGCTCCGGCAGTAACTGTCGCTCATTACGTGGCACCGGAGCGGTTGACCGTCCGTTACCTGCGCGGCGTGGCTTTTGATGTCGGCATGGCCGAATATCTCATGTCTCCGCACGTCAATACCCGTGAATTGGCGGCCCATCTGTTCAAGAAAGTTCCACGTCTGATTGAACGCTCCGCACGCTGGCTGGTGGTGTTCCCATTTCATCGCCGCGCCGCGGCCCATTTGCGGGTCTGCGTGGCGAAAACACGCGGCAACATCCGGGGTATTTTGATTTGTCTATGGCGCGCCGCATTGGGCCGTCGGCCCGGCAACGTGGTTCGCCCCGCTAATATCGTCGCAGGAAATCTGGCGGTGCCTACGGATGACTTTATCGCCCGGCCACACCTTTAGCGCGGCACCGCGGAAGTGTTCCAGCGTGAATTATTGCCCGCCGGTATACTTGGTTGCAACGGCCCGCTTTCCGGCGCGTCGGCAACCCGAGGGTTTTGCCATGCCGGAATGGTGTTCATGGGCCTTTGCCTTTGGTCGCACGTGCTTGTGAAAGCGGGATTGGCAGGAATTCCCGGAATATATTCATGGCCGCAACAACCCGCAACCGCTATTGCCCGCTACCCGTTACCGGTGCCGCCGTGCCCGGCAAGGCGCGGGTATGTATTGCCACACCAGATATTTCCGGCCCCATTAAAAATGGCGGCATCGGTACCGCTTACAAAGCGCTGGCCATGGCCTTGGCGCGCGGCGGACATGACGTAACGATTCTGTATCCGCACGGCACGCATTCAGAAGATGGCCCGATTTCCAAATGGGTGGAATTTTACGCCGCGCATGGCATTGCATTCATACCGCTTTTTCTCCCCGCGCAAACGGTACTGCACGCGGACAAGGCCATGAAACTCAGCTACACCGTGTTCGATTATTTCCACACCCACGTCGCGGCCTATGATGTCATTCATTTTCCGGAATGGCTGGCTCTGGGGTATTGCACAATTCTGGCAAAACAGCAGGCCATGTTGCCGCAAAACACCACCATTGTTGTGGGCTTGCACAGCCCGCACCTCTGGAACATGCGGTACAACAATGAACCGTTGCTGGATGTGGATATTGTTACGCTGGATTTCATGGAGCGCCAATGTGCGGCCATGGCGGATGTTGTTGTCAGCCCCAGTGCCTATATGATTGACTGGTGTCGGCAACAGGGCTGGAAGTTTCCCGCCAACACGTATGTGCAGCCGTATGTCCTGCCGGAGGCGAACGCAACGGTTTTCGAAAACCGTGCCGCCGCGGACAAAATATCCGAAATCGTATTCTTCGGCCGCCTGGACAACCGCAAAGGCCTGTCCCTTTTTTGCCAGGCGATCGATCAATCTTCCCTGCGCCATCGCCGGGATACGACCGTGGCATTTCTTGGACGATCTGTTGATGTCCATGGTTCAAGCTCCCGTGAAATCATCCGCCGGCGGAGTCAAACCTGGCAATGTCCGGTGAAGCTGATCACGGATTTCGGGCGTGATGCGGCTGTGGATTATCTGCGGCAACCGGGACGCCTGGCGGTGATCGCATCCGTGGCGGATAATTCGCCCAATACTGTTTACGAATGTTTATCCAACGGCATTGCCTTTGTGGCATTGAGCACCGGCGGCATTCCGGAAGTCATTGCCGCGGATGATTTGCCCCGTGTGTGCTGCCCCGGCAATTCCGCGGCACTGGCCGGGCGGCTGGAACAGGCTGTCATTCATCCGCCGGCGCCGGCGCGGCCGGCGATGGACTTTGCGCTTAATGAAAAAATCTGGAATCAATGGCACGCGCAGTGTAGTGCCGCCAAAGCTGACGGCGAAGATGCGTTGGCCGCTGGTGGCCACGTGGCCAATGGCTCCGCCGACGGTGGGGCGGGTGATAAGCGGGGCGGGACACCCACGCTTCCCGAAGCGCGGAATCGTGTCAGCATTTGCCTGGTGCAGCAGGGCAATACCGCCGATACATGCCGCGCCATTCGCTGCCTGAAATTGCAGGATTGCGAGCCGGCGCAGGTTGTCCTGGCGCTGCGGCGGAGCGAAGTTAACGGCGGCGATAAATTGGCACCGGAAATACTCGCGGAGATACAACACGCCGGCTGGAAAATCATTTATTTTGATCCATCACAAACGGCCTCTGCCTACGATTTGGCGGTTCAGGCAGCCGATGGCAACCGCTTGCTGTTGACAGATGACAGCGTTGGTCTGGCACCGAATGTTATGCGCCTGTGGGTTCAGGCGATGGCGGCCTGCGGAGCCGATATTTTGACCTGCGCCGTTGGGATTTCCAACTCTGCGTCCCAGATGGATTTCAACACCCCCGCGGATGGAATTCGATTGTTTGCCGGTGCGCCACTGGCCGGGCTGTTGAGCAACGTGTTCGGCGGTCATGCGGCATTGGTGACCAGGGAAGC
>JAJYZY010000165.1 GCA_021799715.1 Planctomycetota bacterium
TCATTACTCGGACAGGCCTAGGCGGCGACCGACATCCCCGGAGATACGGGAAAACCGAATCGTCATATGAATTTTGCTATATATGATTTCGCCCTGGGTACCGGGGGCGCTGGGAATTTGTTGGTAAATACGGTAATATAATAGAATGAATGCATGTTCCACGAGCCAGTTTCAGGTGCATCTGACGCCTCCCTAGTGAGCCTGATGAGTGTGCTCATCCGCTGCAAAATAACGCGGCAAGCACGATAAAACGAATAACCCCTCGTTACTTTAAAAATACTCGCTTTGAAAGTCCTTATGTTTTCCGATGAAATCGCCCGCCGCCGCACCTTTGCCATCATTTCCCACCCGGATGCCGGTAAAACCACGCTGACCGAAAAGCTGCTGCTTTACGGCGGCGCGGTGCAGTTGGCAGGTTCGGTGACCGCCCGCAAATCGCAACGTGCCACCACCTCCGACTGGATGGAACTGGAACGGCAGCGCGGTATTTCCGTAAGTTCCACGGTTTTACAGTTTGATTACAACGGCTACCGGCTCAATTTGCTTGATACACCGGGACATAAGGACTTTTCCGAAGATACGTACCGGGTGCTGACCGCCGTTGATGCGGTGATTATGATTATTGATGCGGGAAAAGGTATTGAACCGCAGACCCGTAAACTTTTTGAAATTTGCCGGCGCCGCGGCGTGCCGATCTTTACGTTCATGAACAAACTGGATCGCCCCGCGCGTGAGCCGCTGGATTTACTGGATGAACTGGAGCGCGTGCTGGGCCTGCAGGTTTTTGCCATGAATTGGCCACTGGGTAACGGCAAAGAATTCCGCGGCGTGTTTGACCGCGTGCGAAAAGCGGTGCATTTATTTGAACGCACCCCGCATGGAGCATACCGGGCACCGGTGGCGGTGTCGCAATTTGATGATCCATCGGTGCGGGCTACCCTGGGAGACAACTTATATTCGCAGTGCCATGAGGAGTTGACACTCCTGGAGGGCGCAGGAGCAGAGTTAAATGCGGCGGAGGTACATTCCGGCAAGCTTACGCCCGTATTCTTTGGCAGCGCCGCCAATAATTTTGGCGTGCAGATGCTGCTGGATGCGTTTTTACACTATGCCGTTGCGCCGCAACCGCGCAAGTCCGGAAATCAATTTGTGCCGTTGGAACAACCCGCATTTTCCGGTTTTGTGTTTAAAATACAGGCCAACATGGACCCGCGGCACCGGGATCGTATTGCCTTTGTGCGTGTTTGTTCGGGCAGATTCACGCGCGACATGACCGTCATTCATGCCCAAAGCGGCCGCAAGGTCAGGCTATCGAGTTCGCATAAGCTTTTTGGCCGCGATCGGGAAACCGTGGATGAAGCTTATCCCGGTGATGTTATTGGCTTGGTCGGGCATGATGAATTTGGTATTGGGGACACGCTGACGGAAGACCCGGCGATTGTCTATCAGGAGATTCCGCAATTTCTGCCGGAATGCTTTGCCTATATCCATTCCACCAACACGTCGCAGTTCAAACGCTTCCGCGAGGGATTGGATCAGTTGCTGCAGGAGGGCGTGACGCAGGCCTTGCAGGTCGTGCACTCGCATACGCGGCTGCCTCTGCTGGCGGCGGTCGGGCCGTTGCAATTTGAAGTGGTGCAATATCGGCTGCAAAGTGAATACGGAGCTGAAACGCGTTTTGAGAAAACGCCCTGGACAGTGATGCGCTGGCTGGCGGCGGAGGCTCCGGCGGACAAGGTGGAACAGGCTGTGCAATACAAACGCATAGGGCAGGCGCTGGACGACCGGCAGCAACGCGTGCTGCTGTTTCCTGATGAATGGGCATTGAAATATTTTCAACGCGAACACGCCGATCTCGTACTTCACGAATCACCGCCGGGGAAATAATCCGCAGTCGGTCCGGGGTTCCGGGGCATCATGCGCGACGGGTCGAAAGAAATCACGGTTTCACGTCACATTCCGCGGAAAACTCAACGCTGCCGCGTTGAGCTAACGGGTGCCGGGCGGTTGCATACGCCGAGCGGTTTGCCTTTCACAGGCGCTTTGACAGATCAGCGGGTTTCAAACATGATCGGGGCTATGAATAGTAGCATAGACGATCCATTGGAATTTTCGCCCAAGCCTGTGGATTTCGCGCAGCGGTTATGGGCTTCCGGGCAGGACTTACTGGCGGCGGGAAGGTATGTTGCGGCGCGGCGGGAACTGGAGGCGGCGGAACGGCAGGCCTTTCGTAAGCGTGACGCCGCTTTGCTGGCACGGATATATCTGCCGCTGCTGGAGGCCGCGCGGCAAATTCGGCAGTTCTGCTGCGATGGCATCATCGCCATTACACCTGGTCATTCGACCGACCAACGCACAGCGCTACGCGACGTGTTGAGTTCCGGCGGCGTGTGGCTGCGTATTCAGGAAGCCGGGAAAAATAAACCCGGCACGCTATCGATTGCCGGTGACGCACTGGTGGAATTATTGAGTGTGTTGAAATATCGCGACCAGTGGTTCATCACAAGCCCGGTATGCAAAGGCGGAATTGGGCGGCAGCGAAAGCGAACCAGCGTGCTGATGCAATGGACACATGATCCGGGGAAAATTATTTCGCCCGCCCAACCCCAGGCACTCGTGGCCGTGCTTCCGCCGCCGGGAGTTTATCATCCCGGCAATCCGCGCCATGGGCAGGCGCGTGAAACAGTACTGCTAACCTTTGAAGCCCTGGCAATGGGATGGCTGGGACGGCAGGACAACGGTTGCACCGGCTGGGCCGAGCTGGCGGTGTTGCGCCAAGCCCGAAACATTGATCCGGCATGTGAAGCGATACTCATGCGGATGATGACTGTGGCTCAAGGCCTTATCTGACAGGCCGCGCTGGCTGGCAACGATTTGAATCGCATCCGCCGAAGAGGCGCACGCGGTTTTTGGCAAAGGCGCGGTAGGCGAGGTCCGCAAGTTTTCGCAGGGGTGGGATGCGTAACAGCGTCATGAATATCAGGCGATCCAGTCGTTGTGGCAGCGCACGCCAAATACATATAAATGCGTCAACTTCGGTAAAGACTTGTCCGTCGGAGGTCACTATGTGCATGACATCGTGGACACGTTGAGCATCCAGGCCATAGGCTGTAGCATTGAAATCCGGCGCGGCGATGTTGATCGCTTGAAGATGCCCAAGACGATCGTGCCGGAGATGGCGTTGAATTTCGCGGCTACAGACCGGACATTGGCCATCATAAAAAACGCGAAGCGGATAGTGTTGTGGCAGCGTGTTCAAATGAGGTAACAGTAGGCGATCAGTTCCGGGAATTCCAGAATGACTAGATAAAATTCGTGTTTACGTTAAATGAAGAAAAACTTTTGCGTTACGCAAAATGCTATGAAAATGAATTCTCCCGGAGCCAACGTTTACAATAGCTGAGGCGGAGCGAACAAAAAAACGCTATTCCGCGTAATAAAGGAAGGCCCGAATGGCCACGGATGAAGATCTTGTTGCGGACTTTGTGGCCGGTAATCAGGCCGCATTTGCCGAATTGGTCGAACGGTATCGCCGAGAGCTATTTAGCTTTCTGCAGCGATTTATCAATGAGGCGGCCTTGGCGGAGGATTTATTTCAGGAGACATTTATACAGGTATACCGTAGCGCCCCCACCTTTGACTCTACCCGTCGCTTTCGACCGTGGTTATTTACCATTGCGGCCAATAAGGCGCGGGATCATCTGCGGACGGCGATGCGACGCGGCACGCAGTCTCTGGATAATATCACCGGAGAAGATGGCGATCAGGGCACGTTTGTTGAATTCATGGCGTCTGATACGCTTTCCGCTCCGGAGCGGTTAATTGATATGGAGGATGCCGATGCGGTGCGGCAAATCATCGCTCGGATGCCCACAATTTATCGGGAGGTGTTGTTGTTAAGTTATTACAACCGCTTTGCCTATAAAGAAATTGCCCAGATGCTGGGCATTCCGCTGGGAACGGTAAAAAGTCGACTCCATTCGGCGCTTGCCATGTTCGGCGAGGCATGGAGGGTGCGGATTGGTGAAGGAAAGGAACGTCGTCAATAACCGTGGATGATACGGCGGTACGTCTGCCGGGAGATAAGGTAAGTACGCAGGTGAGCTATGAACAACCCCATCAATGACAATCCGGAAATCCCTTTTCCACCGCTGGCGGATCATGAAGTGGCCTATATTGATTCCTTACTGGAGCACGGCACGGATCGGCACGCACGTGAGGAATCAAACGGCTCTGGGGACTGCCCAGGGCGACTGGTGGAAATAATCCACGCCCTGGCCCAACTTCCCCCGGTGGAGCCACCCGTGGATTTAACCCGCCGCACCGTGGCCGCCGCCAGTGCCGCACCAGTGGCACGCCTGACACCCCATGCCGGCAAATCCATGCTCACCAACACCCGGCTCAAAGCCCGCACGTGGGATCCGCGCAAGGCGGACATCGCGGTCATGCTGATCGCGGCGGCATTGCTGCTGACGGTTACACTTTTTCAACTTAATAAAGCGCGCACGCTGGCGGTGCAAACGGATTGCGCTAACAACCTGGCAATGCTGGGAACAGCATTTGGGCAGTATGCACAGGCCAACAGCGGCTTACTGCCCCGCATCGCTGTACCCGCCGATCAGGACTGGCTGCCGCGCGGCATGACCGGCCCAGCACACCGCGCCGCCAACGCGCATTGCAACCTGGCCAATCTGGCCCCCATGCTTAACGGGCGGACCCGGTATACGACCTGGACCCGGATGATCTGCCCTGCCGTGGTGCCTGGTGCCGGACTGCGCGGCAACGGGAATCATCCGGCATGGTCGAACCTCGGGTATAGCTATATTGATGAGTTGTCCGCTTATCACCATCATTGGGCGCGGGGCGGCCATATT
>JAJYZY010000033.1 GCA_021799715.1 Planctomycetota bacterium
AAAAGTCCGCCGGTGCGATGTATTGACAATATTCTCGGTAAATCCACCATGGGCATTGAAGTGCCCAATCTGGACAAGGAAAAGGTTCGCCTGAAGGAACTCATGCAACTGGCGCATGAAGACATTTCCAAAATGGCTCTGCCCATGTGCCTGGGCAAAGATGCTTCGGGCAATCCATTGGTGGAAGATCTGGCGAAAATGCCGCACCTCCTGATTGCCGGCACTACTGGATCGGGTAAATCCGTATGCATTAATTCCATTATCATGACCCTGCTGCTCACGCAGCGGCCCGATCATGTCAAAATGATCATGGTGGACCCCAAGATGGTGGAAATGCAGGATTATCGGCAAATTCCCCATCTTATGGCACCGATTATTGATGACATGAGCAAGGCCGAAAATGTTCTGGAATGGGCCACGCAAAAAATGGATGAACGCTATGAAACGCTTTCGGAAGCCGGCGTGCGGCACATCAAGCAGTTCAATCAGTTGTCCCGCGAGCAGATTATTGAACGTTTCCAGCCCAGCAACCCCGAAGAAGAGGCCCGCATTCCGTTTCATCTTCCATATATTGTGATTATCATTGATGAGTTGGCTGATCTGATGATGACCAGCAAGGAAGTGGAAGGCCATATTGTCCGCATTGCGCAGAAAGCCCGCGCCGTGGGCATTCATTTAATTCTTGCCACGCAACGCCCCGAAGCGCAGGTCGTCACTGGTTTAATCAAATCCAACATGCCCGGAAGAATCTGCTTCCAGGTGCGTTCACGCCTGGATTCACGCATCATGCTTGATCAATCCGGAGGCGAACTGCTTTTGGGCCAGGGCGATATGCTCATGCTCAAACCCAATGGCGGAGCCCTGCTGCGGGGACAGGGAGCGTTTGTGGAAGATGCCGAGATCAGGGGCATCTGCGCATTCCTCAAGGACATTGCCCAGCCGGAGTTTCATCCCGAACTCATGCAGATCGGCGCGCCGTCCGGTTTGGATGAGGCGGAAAAAGACCCGCTTTTTGATGAGGCTGTAAAAATTATTATCGAAACCCGCCGCGGATCGGTAAGCTTGTTGCAGCGGCGGTTGACCATCGGCTACTCCCGTGCCAGCCGCCTGATTGACCAGATGCGGGCCGCCGGCATTGTTGGCGCTTACAAGGGCAGTCAGGCCAGCGAAGTGTTGATCACCATGGAAGACTGGGAATCCATCAAAGCTTCTCAACCGGCCCCCACGCCCGATCAAACCGCCACCGTCCCGGAAACGGATATGGATGATGATCTGTAATTCAATGTGCCGGCCGTGTGTACAATCGCCACATTCACGCCACGCCCCGCCGCCAACGGAGCCGAAATTCTAACTGATATGGACAAGCGACAACCAGCAATTCAAAACCCCGTTTATTATCGGCGGCTTTCCGCTACCGCTTTCTTAGCGCCGGGCTTTTCAATTCCAAATATTCTCCGCGTAATATGCGGCCATGGAGTATGTTGAGCAAAACAGATTTCGGCCCCATTCGTCTTCCGGATCGGCGATTACGGATTCACAGGCCGCACGCGGACTTTCCGCACCGGATCAATTAACGCATGCCGATGCCTGGAATTCCGACCATCATCCTGCCGCCGCGCTGCCGCCCGCAGATGCCGCTCTGCCGGGACGCGCGCTGGATGCCGTGATTATCTCGGATATTCATCTGGGTTGTGACAATTGCCAGGCCAAGCTGGTTATACGTTTTCTGGAAGATATTCTCGATGGCCGCATCGCGGCGCGGCGGTTGATTATCAATGGAGATGTTTTTGATTCCATCGACTTCCGGCGACTCAAAAAGACCCACTGGAAAGTGCTCTCCATGATCCGCCATTTATCCGACAAAATGGAAGTCATCTGGACCTGCGGCAACCATGACGGCCCGGCCGAAATTATCTCCCACCTTCTGGGCGTGCAGGTGCTAAATGAATACATATTCAGTTCCGGAAATCGACGGATACTGGTATTGCACGGCCACATTTTTGATGATTTTATTGACGATCATCCCGTTCTTACCTGGATTGGCGATCTGATCTACAACACCCTCCAGCAGATCGACCGCCGGCATTATATTGCCCGATTGGCCAAGGCCAGATCCAAAATATTCCTCCATTGCCTGGAAAAAGTTCAACGCAAATCCATTGCCCACGCCCGGCGGCTGGGGTGTCATGCGGTCGTTTGCGGCCACACCCATCATTGTGCCGCTTCCGCCGAAGGCGGCATTGATTACTTCAACAGCGGCTGCTGGACTGAATTGCCATCCACCTGGCTGGCGGTGGATGCCGGTCATATCGCCATTCGCCATTACCATGCCACATCAACCCCCGAATCACGGGCACCGCATGAACCGCTGACGGCGGCGGCTCATTGATTGCTTCCGCGGCTGGACTTAACAGCCCCCGGTGCTGGAAGCTGGCGGCCGCAACATGGATCAATGCGCGGCCACCGGTGGATAAATCCACCGGCCAACATCGTGGGTGTCGGGATTGCATGTGATTTTGGATCGCCCGTGGGCACGCCGATGGCGAATTTGGGGCGTGTGGCGGGCCGCGACGGGCCAGCGCTGTCGCCGTTACCGTTACCGGTGGATAAATCCACCGGCTAACATCATGGTTGCCCGGATTGCATGCCATTTTTGGATTGACCGCGTGCCCTGATCGCGAATTTGCGGCGTGGGGCGCGGTGCCGTGCCTTCACCATCGCCATTGCCGTTATCATCGCGGCCACCGGTGGATAAATCCACCGGCTAGAGCGTTTCTCGAAAGTCTTGTCGCATGCGAGGCGTAAATTCTTGTGTACGGCAGTGCGTATTACCTTAAAACATGCGACATTATTTATGAGAACCGCTCTAACATCTATGGTTATCGAACCGCGATATGATGCGCCACCTACATTCCCGATGTTAGCCGGCACATTGAATGTGCCGGTGGCCGCGGTGGCGGGTTCAGGGGTACGCATTGACAAAACTCCATTTCTGCGGCGGCAAACCGGCCTTTACCGGGTTGGCCTGAACGTATGCAATGGCCCGCGGCAACTCGAACGGATTCAAATATCCGCACCATTTGCCTTCACCCCATACGGGTGCCTGTTCCCGGCCGCTTCGCGCTGCCGGACATGGTGATATGCCTTCCTCATTGAGACGACGGGTTGCCTGGGCCTTAAAATGACCAATCGTTACGCCCGGCGTTCGGTGCGGTGGACAGCGCAATACAATGTGCACATGATCCGGCATGATTGCGCAGGCGTAAATGCGGTAGTCGGCTTCCCGACAGGCCTGCGCGAATCCGCGGCCCACCGCCCGCGCCTGCACACCGGATAACCGCACCGGTGGAAATTTCAACGCCGTTTTCACCGCCACTCGCAATACGCGATCATGCCGCACCGCCGCCACAGACCGTGTATGTATTCCGCCGGTGGCCGACCCACCGAAATCGTATAATGATTTTGATCCGACGTAACGCGACCACGACCCGCGCGGGTCATTGGGTGGCCAGAAACCGTACATGCACAAAACCAGATGCCATGCAATGATCGGCGGCTTATCCGGGGGTGGTTGTTTCATTGGCAAGGGCATAATGCGTCCAATTATAAGCCCGTGGGATACATTGCATAGACGCGCTGGCCATGGGCACACCCGTCATACGATACCATCGCGAACACCGGTGGATAAATCCACCGGCTAACATCACGATCGCCCGCACGTCCACGGGTCAACATGACGGCGCATCGTGCTGGTCACATCGAACACTCCCGATGTTGGCCGACACATTCAATGTGCCGATGCGGCGTGTTAGGGCCGTGGGGCGCGGATGCGATAACGGGGACGGCCAACCGTGATGCCTTTACCAGCCAGGCGCATGGTCCAAAATATTATGTAGGATATGACCGCAAGGCCTAGAATAATCGCCATGCCGCCAAATGATCCGTTGACCGCCAGCAGCGATGCGTCATACGCAAAAAGTGCAAACAGCCCCACGAGCATGATGCGTTCACCGCGTTTCCGCGGCGCTTCATGATGATGAAACACTTGCCTGGCCACCCAGGAATAGTAGACCAGCGCAACCAGGGCCGGCCCGGTTGCATCCCGCAGCACGGCGGCGGTAATTTCTCCATGCCACAGCATGATGAATAATGCCAGGGCGTCGATCAACGCCACCGCGATCAAAAGTTTCCACATGCCGGCAATGCGCAGGCGCGGACGTTTGGATTCCAGACGATAGGAAATCGCGGTGGCCACCGCGATATGCGAGAAGAGAAAAAGCGACAAAATTAAAAAGCCCGCATTTGGCCGGCCAATCAGGCAATTCACGCCGCGAATCAATCCCAGTGCTATAAAGCCAATATATCCGAGAAATTTTCCCGTCGCGTTATAAAAGACAATCAACATGCTCACCAGCATGGCCAGTGTCAGGGCGACGGGGAAGTTAATGGGTTCAAACCAGGACAGCAACGTGGCGCAAAACAGCCCCAGCAGCATCAGCACCAGACTTAACACAATGACCGCCGGCACACCAAGCCGACCGCTGGGAATCGGCCGCCACGGGGCGAAAAGACGGTCGCGGCGCGAATCCAGAAGATCGTTGAGCGTCATACCGAACGCATAGAGAAAAAAAGAGGCCAGGGCCGCGAGCGCAAACTCGGCAACCGGATCCTTGATTGCGGGTTGGCCGGGAATATTCAGCAGCATGAGGGTCCATGCGTCGGCCACGGCGGTCAGGGCCAGCGCCACGCGCATAATTTGCAGAACAGCCAGAATGGACCCCATGGCGACTCCGCTTTTTCAGGCTTGATATTGATAGTCATCAACAATCGCCACGACACAGGCATCAACGGGTATCGGCGGATCGAATGGATTGGCCGCCTCGCGCCCTTCCTCAAAAAGAACCAGCGACCCTTCCGATGCGCCCGTGACATCCACCGCCAGGAGCGTCCAGCGAATCGGCTGCTGATTAAAATCCAGCGGCTGAAGCAGCACAATCCGCTGCGTTTGCATATCCGCAACCCGGACCCGGGCTTCAATGCGACCAATAATTTTACCTAAATACATACTTTATTCCAAAATCCGGCAACCAACGGCCATTGATTTAACTAGCCCGCTGCGGGTGGATCAATCAACGCCATGATCCCCAGCCGCACGGGACATCGCGCATCGGTTTTAAGCATGTCCTGCACGCCACGGCCATCGCTTACCACCAGCACCCGCATGCCAACGCCCGCCCCCAGCACATCGGCCGCGATTTGCGGAAATCCGCCAACCTCACCACTGATGGGATCAATGGGTTGAACAATCAACAGCCGCGCCCCGGTCATGGAAGGGTGCTTCCTGGTGGCGGTTACCGATCCTTTTACCATGGCGATAAACATAAAAAGCCTCGCGCCTCCGTCATGTCCCGCGGCATTCGTTTAGCCGCGCTTGAAAACCAATTGGCCGTTGGCATCAATACGATCAATCAGTGCAATGACCACGGCATCCGTGGAAGTGTTTTTCATACTCGGGGCCATGCGGGCCGAACTGCCCTGCGTGAGGACCACAAATTCCCCCTCCCCGGCCCCCAGGTCATCATTGGCCACCAAAATGGTCTGGCCAGCAACAAGCTGTCCATCTTTAATGACGTGGGCCTGCGCCAGAACCAGCTTTTTGCCGTCAAAACCGGCATCTTTAACGGTCGCCACAACCTTACCGACAATTTTTGCAATAATCACAGGTCACTCCAATGCAGGATCATTTTCCAAACCGGATTATCGCACGCCGGGCCATGCTTGCCAAGGCAGTCGCGGCAACCAACGTCCAGCGCGGCGCGGTCAAGCCAAATAAAAACGCCCGGTTGTTTTGTATCAACCGGGCGTTTATGAATTCAGCCGCAATGATGAATCAACGGTGACCCGCGATTACTTCAGGCTCGCCAGAACTTCATCTTTCACATGATTGGGTACCTGGGCATAACTGTGCGGTTCCATGGTGTAATTGGCCCGGCCCTGCGTAAGCGAACGCAGAATCGTCGAATAGCCGAACATGTTAGCCAGCGGAACAGTGGCGTCAATTACCTGCGTGTTGCCGCGATTTTCCGTGTTTTCAATCATGGCACGGCGACTGGAAATATCACCCTGTACCGGCCCGGCAAATTCGATGGGCGTGGTAACCTGCAGTTTCATAATTGGTTCCAGCAGCACCGGCCCGGCCTTTTTGCAGGCGGCCTGCATGGCCAGAATACCCGCCTGTTCAAAGGCGATCTGCGATGAATCGACATCATGGTAGCTGCCGTCAAACAGCGATACCTTCATATTCAGCATCGGGAAGCCGCCGAGAACACCGGATTTAGCGGCCTGCCGCACGCCGTACTCCACCGACGGGATATATTCCCGCGGAATCGCTCCGCCCTTGATATCATTCTGGAACAGCAGCGAATCTTCTGAATCATCACCTTCCACAGGAACATACGGCTCGAGTTTGATCCAGCAATCGCCATACTGGCCGCGTCCACCGCTCTGTTTGACATGCTTACCCTGCGCTTCGGCGGCTTTGGTGATGGTTTCTTTATATGCCACCTTGGGCTTGCCTACGGTAACATCGACCTTCATATCGCGCTTGAGCTTATTGGCAATAATTTCCAGGTGCAATTCGCCCATGCCATGAATGATGGTCTGGCCCGTTTCCGGGTCAAAGTTGCTGCGGAACGTCGGGTCTTCACGCCGCAATGTGGTCAGCGCTTCGCCGAGCTTGTTTTTGTCGTTGGCGCTTTTCGGTTCAATGGACATGCTGATGACCGGTTCGGGGAATTCCATTTTTTCCAGCAAAATCGGATGATCCGGATCGCAAATCGTATCGCCGGTCAGGCCATACTTGAAACCCACCACGCCGACGATGTCCCCGGCTTCGGCATATTCGCGCTGAATACGGTCCGCGGCGTGCATTTCCCAGATGCGCGAGGCAATTTCTTTTTTGTCGCGCGTGGAATTGATAATGCGCGCTCCCGATGCAAGTTTGCCCGAATAAACGCGGACATAGCTTAAATCACCATGCTGATCGCTGACAATTTTGAATACAATTCCGCAGAACGGCTCGTTGATGTCCGCTTTACGAATCAGTTCCTTGGATTTTTCACGCACATCGTGACCCACCATCGGCGGCTTGTCCAGCGGGCTGGGCAGATAGAATACCACAGCGTTAAGCAGCAATTGCACGCCCTTGTATTTCAGGGCCGATCCACAGAGCACCGGGTTGATCTTGATCGCGCAGGTGCCTTTGCGCAGAGCCGCTTTGATTTCATCATTGCTGATGGGTTGATCCGAAAGATACTTTTCCATCAAATGGTCGTCGCATTCAGCGGCCTTTTCGATCATATAAGCGCGCGCCTGATCCGCCTTGGCTTTGAACTCGGCGGGGATGGGAATTTCACCCCAGGTGCGGCCCTTGGATTCTTCATCCCATTCATAACCCTTCATTTCCAGCAGATCAATCACACCGGCAAAATTTTCAGCCGCGCCGATGGGAATCTGAATGGGAACCGGATTGGCTCCAAGGCGGTCATGAATGGTTTTAACACAGAATTCAAAATCAGCTCCGACCTTGTCCATTTTATTGACAAAGCAGAGCCGGGGAACGTGATACTTGGTTGCCTGCCGCCAGACCGTTTCCGATTGCGCTTCGACGCCTTCCCGCCCGTCAAACACGGCCACGGCTCCATCCAGCACGCGCAAGGAGCGTTCAACTTCAACCGTGAAGTCCACGTGTCCCGGGGTATCGATGAGATTAATGATATATTCCTCACCATCTTCTTTGCCGCTTAAGCGCCAGGGGCAGGTGGTGGCGGCGGCGGTAATGGTAATGCCGCGCTGCTGTTCTTCTTCGAGGTGATCCATCACAGCGGTGCCTTCATGCACTTCGCCGATCTTATGGGTTTTTCCGGTGTAGAACAAAATACGTTCCGAAACGGTGGTTTTGCCGGCGTCAATGTGTGCCGCAATGCCGATGTTACGATACCGCGTTAAGTCATGTGCCATGATATGTTCCTCTGTTTCCTATACGATTAAAAAATCTGAAAATTCTGCATGTTTGTTTATCTATAAACGACAAGCCCGCCAGAACCGTCCTTGTCCGCCGGGCGATACAATCGCTTTGGCAGGGCGTTTCTCGCGGGCACAGATTTTGGTGGTCACACCACACCGCACCGTGCCGATGTTTCACCCATGCCGGGCGTCGCATCGGCCGCGGGGCATGGGCTTAGAAAATATCTATCAGCAGTTTCACCTTTCATTCCTCGCAAAAACTCGGCCTTATCAGCCATGGTGCCCGGCTGAACTCATGCGCCGGGAAAACTGCGTTCCAAGACCAGATAGGATACCAGTAAGCGGCTACAAAATGCAAGCAAAACTAAATATATTTCGTATCCGCGAATAATCATCAATTGTCTTCAAATCGCGGTCGCCATGAGCTTTTTTGCCATAATCCTATTCCGGCGATGATCGTCGTGCAGCGGTAATTCGGGATGAAAACGAATGCATCGGGGTTCACGCCAAACCCGATTTTGCGATCACACTGACTTACGCTATTATAATTTCAAAGGTTTTGCTCTTTGAAAGGGGGCGAAAGGTATCGACCGGACAGTAGTGTCGATGATGGCGTGCCGACCTGCCAAGCAAGTCGTTAAACTGAGTGGCAAAAAATCAAATGCTGAGAACTTCAAGTTCCCAACAGCCGGGGGCGCAAGCCTTCGGTTGGCTGCCTAATAAAACAGGCAACCCGGTTCCCGCAGGAAGTCCGCGGCTTGCGACGAACCGACGACCAGCGGAATGCTCAGATGGCAACGTCTATCGGCCATTTGCTAAGACCCAGGATGGGCTGGAATTTCCGGAAGTCAGACTGTCGGCGTCCGGCGATTTGAGATCAACATGCAGTCTACGCACGTAGAGGTGATCGTCAACCTGCCACGGGACGAGGGTTCGACTCCCTCCGCC
This sequence comes from Planctomycetota bacterium, assembly GCA_021799715.1. Next base: position 8,974 of record JAJYZY010000033.1, read on the forward strand.
TCCACTTTTTACGCCGGGACGGTTATCCAACCGCCCGGCTTTTTTTAAGCCATTGGCCAATTCCCGCGCGACACGGCGTGCGGCGGACATTCAGCACCATGATTTTTACCAGCCGCGCGCAGCCTGGATCAGTGGGTAAAGTACAGCGACGTCGCCACCTCGCTGGCCGTGGCCACCATGTGGGAGATGGCTTTGACTGACGCGGCATTGTACATGTTTCGCTGATAAATCCGCATGAAGTGCCGATACATGCGCTGCCGCAGCAGCATGGCGATGGCCGCCTGTTCCTGTCCGAATGGAATAACATGATGGCGCGTCACCGCCCCCACCCGTATGATAACCACCGCATCACCGCGCGGATTAGATTTGTTTTTTATCAGCAGCGGCGGTGCCATGGAATGGGGTTTCAGGGAAAATGCTATTTTCTCAATCAACGGATTGGACAATTCACCACGCCGGGTATCGGGCCAATGTCCGCCATTATCCGCCGCCGGATCGGATGAATTATTTTCTGCCAACAGCGCAAAATTGGCCCCATGGCGGATTTCGCTTTCCAACTTATCACAATAGGCCAGGGCTTTGCGCCGTGCGGCGGCAATCTGGGCCTTGGTCGGATCAGCCAGCGGCTCGGTATGCGTTGGATCGCTGGGATCGCGCGGCCACTGATTGATGACGCGATAGGTTATGGTGTAAAGATCCACGGATGCGTGCCGGGTATATTTGCTGATATGCGCCTGATAATAATGCCACAGTTCGCGCCGGGTGCTGATGAGTTTGGGATACACCGTGCGATTCAGATACATGCCGATGATGGTTTGATTGCGAATGGCTCGGAGCTTTTTATTCAGGGAACTTCCCTGTTCCCGCAAGGCGCGGTCGGCAAGCTGTTGCGATCCCATGTATTGAGCCACAATTTTAGCCTTTTTGGCGGCCACCACGGCGGCGACTTCCTTCATATCATCTTTGTTTAAAAAGCGTTTGGCCTTGGCCAGAAAAAGAATGTCATCAATTTTCACATTCAGTTCGCGGGCAATGCTCTGTTCGGCCTGCATCTGGAAATAAGATTTGGTTTTGCTGATTGCCGCGGCATTTTTTAATTCTTTGGCAATGGGGCGCAACACATCCTGCACAAATATCGGTTTGCTGTTGACGGTTCCCAACAACGCGGCAACCGCCAGATTCGTGCCCGGCGCGGGCAGTTTCGCCGCTCTGATGTTGGCGGATTGGATGCGTGGGGGCGCGATTGTCGGATCGTTTAACATTGCCACCGGTTGCGGTTGCGTTGCCAGGGGCGCGGTTACCGCGGGGGCCGAGCGCGAAGTGGCTGGGGGGCGGGAAATTGGAACTCCCGGGCGAATAAAAGCACTGGCTGAAATAGAAGATGGTTCCCGGGATCCGTTTTGTGCACAACCGCTCAAAGGCATTATCAGCAATGCCGCCGCGACTACCGTCGCCAGGTTAATGATTGATTTGTTCAATACTAATTTGGTCATTAAAGGGTCCTCATCCGGCACAGGCCCGCTTATGTGCCGATAAACTTTTCGGCGTATCGCGGCAAAAATCAGCTCATTGCCAATCGCCGAATGCAGTATTGGAACATAAAACGCGGCGAAAACAAAACGTGCTCGAATAGAACATACGCTTTTGCGTGTCACGCCGGATAGAGACACTGTTAAAAGCCAGTGCCTTCGCGGCGAAGTTTTAGAAGTAGATAAGGTTATTCCACGCCGGCCAGCGGAACCAGTACTTTTACCAGGTCGGTCATGGTGTATTGGCGGTCAAGGACCAAAGGCAGCAACACGCCATGATTGTGGGAGGAATCCACAATCAACATATTCTTGCCCAGTAATCCAAAGCCGCTCTCCTGCATCTGATGGCCGCAGATAAATACGTCCGCCCACCAGAGTCTACTAAGCGCGGCAAGGGTCTGTTCACTTTGGGACCGGCCCCAGACCATCTTATATACCGAACCGTTGCGCTGATAATCTGCATCGGTTAATGTGCGTCTTACAATACCGGCGTCAAATGAGGCTAAATCCAGGTCGCCGGGGAGCGAATGACTTAAAAATATCCCGCTGATGGTTATGCCCGCCAGCGGCATACTGTGAACAAATTCGCGAAAAGCCGCCGATACCTCGGCAGCTCTGCTCCCGTAGAAAACACTGAAACCACGATTGAATCGGTCGGTAAGGTCGTAACCGTCCTTCATTATGGGGATGGCCTGAATCTGAGCCAGATCATGATTGGCTAAAAGGAAATGAACCCGCCCCGGAAACTGAAAAGCCCAGTCAATGGCATCCAAGAGCATTTGAATGCTACTGTCTTCCCCGTCCGGCCCCAAGGCCCCGCCGTGGATAATCTCTTGGAGGATCACATGGCGTTCCGGGAAACGATCCAGGGCGGCAAAGGTCTTGATTTTTTCGTAATTTCGCCAATGGTTGTGTAAGTCGCCGGCAACAACCAGTTCACCGGATGCCGGAAAATGCAGCATGTGGCCGCTGCGAAGCGAATCTTCACGATTTAGTGCCGCACCCTGGCGGAGATAATCAATGGTTTGGCGGGCGGACATAAGTTCCTTTAATTTCTTCAGTTATCGCGCCATATCAGGCGTTACATCCGTCTGGCATACGCCCTAAAAACGTGCCATTTTCCTATGCATCGGCCAAATCAGGGTCAATAATTGAATCCAAAAGGGCGGATAACATAGTTTAACGAAAGGCTTCACGATACCGTATCAGCATCCGCAGCCGATGTGGTACCTCCGGGGGTGCCGTCTGCGGCTTCCATTATCTGGCTGTCGCGCGCGGCGTTGGCGCGTTGCAGATAAACCGCTGAACTGACACTTAATACCAACTGCAATCGGGCATGGACTTCTTCCATGCTCGGCGGCCGATCCGACGGACGATTTTCAACGCACTCCAGTATCAGCCGGGATAATTGCGCTGGAATGCGCGGATTGATTTCATGCGGCGGAACAAGCGTGCGCGAATCAACCCCACTGGCACCGGCCTTCTTTTTTGGGATAACCGTCGGCACATGCCGATCGGTAACGCACCAGTAAAGACTGGCTCCAAAATTAAAAATATCGGTTGCGGGCGTCAAGGGTCCGAGGGCAACCTGCTCCGGGGCAATGTAATCAGGCGTTCCCTGAATTCGGCTTTTGACTGTGCCAATGGCGCAGCTTTGGCCGAAATCGATGATTTTGCAATCATTATTCTGGTTAATCATGATATTGTTGGGCTTGATATCGGCATGAACGTAGCCCATTTTGTGCATTGCGGAAAGCCCCTCGGCCACCCGGCAGGATATTTCAAGCAGGGATTTCAAACTTGCGGGTCGCTCAGTATCCAATGACACGCCATCAAACAGATCCATCAGCAGATGCAATTCGGTCGTGGAGAGAAATTTGCGCCGTCTGATCAGGCGATGGCTTTTTCGCAGAACCGGATGGGTAAAATGGCTGCTGATGGCATATTCCTGCTCGGCTTGTTCAAGAAAGCGATCATCTTCCGGACTTCGCCGAAGTACCCGTTTCAGCGCGTAAACCTGCCGCGTGCGAATTTCACAAACCGCATAAATCGTGCTTCTGGCCCCATACCCCAAACAGGAAAGCACTTCAAAATCAGGAATATCGGGTAGAACTTCCATTACCCAAATCAAGCCTTTTTACAGAGTTCCTTCGTACCGCCTGGCTGACAGCGTTCGCATTTGGCCGCGACAGTGTTTCAGAACTGTCTACCGCCACCCCGTTGAACGAGTGGGTATAATATGCGTTTTTGCCGCCATGTGCCAGCCTGCCGTGATATGAGCGGGATTGCAATGGTTCAATTCCGAAGGAGGTGATGAAATTCACGGGAAAAGGCGCGTTCACGCGCGGTGGCTTGACCATGAATTTCCCATTGCATTTTGACGCAGGAATTTGGAATGTTTAATTGCCGCTCCAAAGCCCGAACCAGGGATATTGTGGAGCGTATCTGGCTGGCGGAGTATTGCTTGCGGTTGATATCACCGACGATACAGACACCCACGGCATTGGCATAACCGGAATAATGATGGGGAGTTAAATAAGGCCAGGAAAAATAAGGTGCTGAGGATAATTGTTCCTGCCAGGCCAAGCCTCGTTGCACATATCCATCGGGGTTGCCAATTCCGTTTCGCGCGTTGTCCACCACAAAATGAAAATTCGCACCCTGCGTCAGGTTGCCCGCGTTTTGGGGCTTAATTAATCCTCCTACATCTTTGCCCTCCGAGAGATCGGCTGAATTGCCGGACAAACCCCCGGATTGATAGACAATAATATAGTTCCAGCGGCCTTTCCGCAACGGGGAGGACGCATGGATGACGGAATTCCAATTTTGTGTGTTGTTTGTAAGATTCATCATGTATGGGCCGGCACTGGTAATCGGTTGACCTTCTAAAAGCAGCAGCAGGCCGGCCGTAAGAGCCAGCGTCGCAACCAGTGACGATAGAACCGTGAATACCCGGCGATGATTCACCGCCGTATGAGCCTTTCGGGAAGAAGTTTTCGAGTTTGAACTCATATTTACACTACAACCAATCACCTGATTGTCTATCGGCCCATAATTCAGTGAAACTTGAAAAATAAAACAAATTTCATGTTCGCTATAAGATTACAGTTTATTGTCGGAAATGCAATCAAACGCCGATATAAAGCGCGGTGAAGGTACCGCCACCGTCGCACGGTCGATGGATTATGGTTGCCGACAGTCATGCCTTTGGCATGTTGACGGGCTATAATAAATTGATTGACGGTACTTTTTGCCGGCGATACACTCGCGAGTATGCTCGTCACCGGGCAATTTGGGCAAAAAAGCCCATGTTCAGCTTCAACCCAATTGCCCTTCGGGTGTCCTGCGAAGACGTACTTGCAATATTACAATCCGCGTTTTTATAGGAGTTCGACGCCATGAATTCTGAACATCTGGTCAAACGATCTCGCTGGGTCAACCTCTCTGCCGCACTCGTTGGCACCGCTTGCCTTATTGGCGGCCTGGCGATGCTGGCCTCGGCTTCCCACGGCATAAAGGCGGCGACCGACATCACGCAGGCCATGGCGGCAATGACACCCGGAATCCTGCTTCTGGGCGTGGGCATTGTGATCGTAACGATGACCGGCCTGATTTATACGGTGGTGAGCCTGAAAATTCAATCGATGAGCGATGATCATTGGCAATATGAGCAATTGCGCGGGGCCTTGGAGACACACCGTCAACTTCTGGAAGGCATCCGGGATAGTGCCGCACTTTCCGATTCCGCCAAGCAAATTGCGTATCGCCATAAAGACCGCGATGCCCTGCGGCACGCCATCCGCGAGGATATTGACAAAAATGATTACGACGGAGCTTATTGGCTGGCGGCGGAAATGGAACGCCGTTTCGGCAACCGGCAGGAAGCGGCGCAATTCCGGGAAATGGTGGAAGCCGCCCGTAAAGGCTTTATTGAACGTGAAGTCCACGAGGCTCTGGAGCATTTTGACCAGTTGCTCAAGAAGTTCGACTGGTCTGCCGCAGTGCGGGAAATGGAGCAACTTACGCGCACATTTACGGGTCATGCGGACGTTCAGAAGCTGCCGGAACGCATTCAGGCCGCCAAGGAAAATCATAAACGCGCTTTGTTAAAGGAATGGAAGGATGCGGTGACCAAGGAAGACGTTGACCGCAGCGTGGAATTGCTTAAGCAATTGGATCAATACCTGACGCCCGGCGAAGGTGAAGGATTCAAGGAAATAGCGCGCGACGTATTCAAAAAGCAGTTGCAGCAGCTTGGGGTGCAGTTCGCACTGCAATGCAACGACAAGAATTGGAGCGAAGCGATCCGCATTGGCGAACAAATCACGGATCAATTCCCCAACACGCGTATTGCCGCGGAAGTTCGGGAGGTTATGCCTTCTCTGCGGGAAAAATGCAATCAACCGGTAGGCGCGATTTAACGGCTGGGTTATGTTGATGGAATGAAGACGATTTTTTTTGGATCCGGCGCGTTTGGTCTGCCCAGCTTAAAATTATTGATCCACGCCGGTCATGACGTTGCTCTGGTCGTTACACAACCGGATAAGCCCGCAGGCAGGGGACGCCACAGCACCCCAACCCCTATAGCGACGTATGCCGCTGAAGTCGGCTTGTCCGTTTTGAAAACCGCCAATGTCAATAATCCGGAAATAATCGCAGGCTTGCAGGCGCTTAACGCGGACATTCTGATCGTGATCGCATTCGGACAGAAAATTGCCGACACCATTCTCCGCCTGGCCCCATACGGCGGAATAAATCTCCATGCGTCGCTTCTGCCGGCATTCCGCGGAGCCGCACCGATCCAACGTGCCATACTTTCCGGTGAACCTACCACGGGCGTATCGGTTATTCGGATTACCAATATCATGGATGGCGGAGAAATTCTCGGCCAAATACCGACTCCCATCGGCGACTCGGAAACGGCTGGAGAATTGCATGATCGGCTCGCGGACCTCGGTGCGCCGCTGATATTGCGGGTTATGCAACAGATGACAGGCGAAAACCCGCGCGCCGTCATACAAGATTCAACGCGAATTTCGCAGGCACCGAAATTATCTAAAGATATGGCTTATGTTGACTTTACCCGGGACGCCAGTCAGGTTTCGTGTCGAATTCGCGGACTTTCCCCGTGGCCGGGCTGTCTGGCCGATCTGCTGACGCCGGAAGGCGAATTCCGAGCCAGAATATCCCTGTTGAAATGCCGACAAGTCCTGCCCTCCCCCGAGCATTCCGCTGTTTCGGGGGTGGTTCTTCCGAATTTGCACATTGCCTGTGGTTCGGGTGCCATTGAAATTTTAACGCTTCAGCCCGTTGGCAAGAGGCCCATGGATATGCGATCATTAGCTAACGGTTACGGCATCAGGCCGGGCTGGCGTCTGCAAAGCCGCCCGCCAACACCGGAAGGATTGGCATGATGGACAAGAAGAAAAAAAAGCCAACCGTGCGGCAAGATACGCTTGACGCGCTGAAAAACCTGCAGAATTCAGAGCCACCGCTGAAACCCGGAACCGAGGACCCGCGCAGTGCCACCGGGTTTGTCGCCATGCTGGCGCAGGGCAATACCCAGCCTGACGTTTTTTCTCCGCTGGGTTCCGTACTGGAAGCGGATTTGAAAGCATCCCGCGGCAACGTACCGCCGCCGCGTCCGCAACCCGTTCCAATGCCCAGATCAGACCATGATAAACACGCGGAAATTCCTGAAGCCAAAGTTGTTGATGTCCAAACTTCCACGCCCCGCTCCAGCGACAACCGCAAATCACCTCATGGATATCGGGTGGCGGTGCCGTTGATGCTGGTGCTGGGAAGCCTGCTGGTTCTTATCGGCTTTTGGGCCGTGGCCTCATTGGCCGGAATGCCAAATCCCCTGATCCCGCATAACCATGAAAGCATCCGCTATCATGCCGCAATTTCCCTGGCCTGGAAAATGCTTGTGGCGCTGCCGCTTGGCGCACTGATTGATGCGATGGCCGTTTACATACTTTATAGTCAGCAGCGGCGACATTGACGCTGCGGGTCGCAGGACTCTGTTCCGCGTCTGCAAACCCATGAATACATTTACATATTGGGCGGTGAGGGACTCGAACCCCCGACATCCGCGGTGTAAGCACGGCGCTCTAACCAACTGAGCTAACCGCCCGAATAACGATGCATACAATATCGGATTTTTCTATTTGCCGCCACGGATGAATCAGACCGTTTGCCAAGCGTGGCTTTGCCGCGCATGATATTGGGCTTGGTTTTGCCCTGATTTTGGAGTTTATGCAATGGTTGAAACGGCAAAAAAAATTGTACTCGCTTATTCCGGCGGTCTGGATACTTCGGTGATTCTGCCCTGGCTGAAAGATCATTACCCCGGTTGCCAGGTGATCGCCTTTGCCGCGGAGCTTGGGCAGGGCGATGAGCTTGACGGCATAAAGAAAAAGGCTCTGGCCAGCGGAGCGGATAAATGTATTGTCGCCGATTTGCGTGAAGAATTTGCCCGTGAATACTGTTTCCCCATGCTGCGGGCCGGCGCGGTTTATGAACACAGCTATCTTCTGGGAACGTCGATCGCCCGGCCGCTGATTGCCAAGCATCAGGTGCGGGTAGCCCATGAACTTGGTGCCGATGCTGTGGCCCATGGAGCCACCGGCAAGGGCAATGACCAGGTTCGCTTTGAATTAACCTACATGGCCCTTGGCCCTGAATTAAAAATCATCGCACCCTGGAAGGATGACCGCTTTGAACTTCGCAGCCGTGAGGCGGCCATTGAGTACGCGAAAGAAAAGGGTGTGCCGATCAGTCAGACAGTCAAAAAAATTTATTCGCGTGACCGCAATTTGTGGCACATCTCCCATGAAGGAGCGGATCTGGAGAACCCGGCCAATGAACCGCGCGATAATCTATGGGTCATGAGCGTTCCCGTGAGCAAGGCTCCGGGAAAAGCCGAGTTCGTCACCGTTGGTTTTGAGGCCGGTACGCCCGTGAGCGTCAATGGCCGACAGTTGCCGGCGCACAAAATCATTGAAACACTCAATACCATTGCCGGGCGACATGCCGTGGGGCAGGTGGATCTCGTGGAGAACCGTCTCGTGGGCATGAAGAGCCGGGGCGCGTATGAAACGCCGGGCGGAACGGTACTGCTTACGGCCATCCGGGCATTGGAATCGCTTTGCATGGAACGTGATCTGGCCCATTACAAGCAGCAGATCGCATTAAAATATGCGGATCTGGTCTATTTCGGCCAATGGTTCCACCCGTTGCGGGAAGCCCTGGATGCCTTCGTCACCGCCGCGACCGCCAACGTCACCGGCATGGTAAAAATCCGCCTGCTCAAGGGGCGGGCGACGGTGGCATCCGTTACGTCACCGCGCAGTTTGTACCGGCCTGATCTGGCCAGCTTCACCATGGGGTCGGAATACGATGGGAAAGACGCCATTGGCTTTATCAAGCTTTTTGGCCTGCCCATGAAGGTCAATGCCATGCGGGATCGCCGACATTGAACTTATCGGCATCAAAGAGCCGATGAATGATTGAGGATTTACGGGAATTGTTGCCCGCGGGAAGCACGCAATAATCCACAGGAGCGCATTGAATGATGGCATCAGGGAACGTACATGCTCCGATTCTGGTGACGGGCGGAGCCGGCTTTATCGGCTCAAATTTTGTTACATCCTGGATCAGCACCGTCGGCACACCCGTGGTGAATCTGGATAAGCTTACATACGCTGGAAATCGGGAAAATCTAACCGGCCTCGCCGGCGACCCCCGGCACATATTTGTGCAGGGAGATATTAACAACCGGACGATGCTGGATGCATTGCTGGCGGAACACCAGCCGCGCGCCATTGTTCATTTTGCCGCCGAGAGCCATGTGGACCGGTCCATTCACGGGCCGGAGGATTTTGTCATTACCAACGTCAACGGAACGTTTCATCTGCTGGAAGCCGCGCGGGCATACTGGTCCGGATTGAACGAACCGGGAAAAACCGATTTTCGCTTTCTCCACGTTTCCACAGATGAAGTCTATGGTTCCCTTAGCGCGACGGACCCGGCATTTACCGAAACCACGCCCTATGCGCCCAACAGCCCTTATTCCGCATCCAAGGCCGCTTCGGATCATCTGGTGCGGGCTTATCATCATACGTATCACATGCCCGTGCTGACCACGAATTGCTCCAATAATTACGGCCCCTTCCAATTCCCGGAAAAGCTCATTCCCCTGATGATTCTCAACGCCCTGGCCGGAAAGCCCCTGCCGGTTTATGGAGACGGTTTGAACGTGCGCGACTGGCTGTTTGTGCTGGATCACTGTGACGCGATCCGTGAAGTTTTGCGGGCCGGCCGCCCCGGCGAAACCTACAATATCGGCGGCAACAGCGAAATGAAAAATATTGATGTGGTAAAAACCATCTGTTCGATTCTTGATCAGTTGCGTCCCCATTCGCCGCATCGTCCGCATGAGTCGCTGATTCAATACGTAAAAGATCGGCCCGGCCATGATCGCCGCTATGCGATGGATATTTCCAAAATCAATCGCGAACTGGGCTGGAAGCCGAAATGTTCCTTTGCTGACGGCATCCGGGCCACCGTGCAATGGTATCTGGATCATGGTGATTGGACGGCGCATGTGGCCAGTGGGTCCTATCGCCATTGGGTTGAAGCGAATTACGCCAAACGCGGTTAAGCTCCGAAGCGTATTGTCCGGATTTATGGAGAAACAAGCATGCGAAAAGGCATTATTCTTGCGGGTGGTGCCGGCACCCGACTGCATCCGGTGACGTTGGCGGTTTCCAAGCAATTACTGCCGGTCTATGACAAGCCGATGATTTATTATCCGCTTTCCACCCTGATGCTGGCCGGCATGAGGGATATTCTGCTGATTTCCACTCCGCAGGATACGCCGCGGTTTCAACAGTTGCTCGGGGACGGCAAACACTGGGGCCTTAATATTTCCTACGCCGTGCAACCCGAACCCAACGGCATTGCGCAGGCATTTATCATCGGAAAGGAATTTATCGGCAACAGCCCCAGCGCTCTGGTGCTCGGTGATAATATTTTTTATGGCCATGATTTCGCGGGCGATCTGACCGCGGCCGCGGCGGAAACCACCGGGGCCACCGTATTTGCCTATCCCGTCGTCGACCCGGAACGGTACGGCGTGGTGGAATTTGACAAAGACTTTAACGCCGTGTCGCTGGAGGAAAAACCGGCGAAACCGAAATCCCGTTATGCCGTGACAGGTATCTACTTTTACGGGCCGGATGTGGTATCGGTAGCGGAACATCTCAAACCGTCCGCGCGCGGCGAGCTGGAAATTACGGATGTCAATAAAGTTTATCTCGCCAATAAAACGCTGCGGGTCAAGGTCATGGGGCGGGGCATGGCGTGGCTGGATACCGGAACGCACCAATCACTGCTTGATGCCTCCATGTATATTCAAACTATTGAACGCCGGCAGGGCCTCAAAGTGGCATGCCCGGAGGAAATCGCCTGGCGTCGCGGCTTTATAACCGCGGATCAACTGCGCCAATTGGCCAAACCGCTGGCCAAAAATGACTACGGACAATACCTGTTGGAAATTCTCGAAGAAAAGCTGGCTTAAGTATGAAAATCATCCCCACCGACATTCCCGATGTGCTGCTGCTGGAACCCGCTGTTTTCCGCGATTCCCGGGGCTTTTTTATGGAAAGCTTCAATCAAAAGACGTTCGCCGGGCTTGGCATTACCGCCAATTTTGTGCAGGATAATCACTCCCGATCCAGTCGGGGGGTGCTGCGCGGCCTGCATTACCAGATACAGCAGGCCCAGGGAAAACTTGTCCGTGTGGTGCGCGGAGAAGTGTATGATGTGGCCGTGGATATTCGCCGGAAATCACCGACCTTCGGCAAATGGGTCGGCTTTCACCTCTCGGAAGAAAACCTGCGCATGGCGTATGTACCGCCGGGATTTGCCCACGGCTTTCTGGTGCTTTCGGAAATCGTGGAGTTTCTTTACAAAACCACCGATTATTATGCGAGGGAATTTGAACGATCTATCCTATTTAATGATCCAGACATCGGCATACCCTGGCCGGATGCCGGTGCTCTGGTGCTGTCCGAAAAAGACCGCACCGCCCCGCTGCTGCGCAACGCGGAAGTTTATCCATAATCGGAACCCACCGCGTGATGCAGCGGTTGAGGCCAATTTATCCGCGGGACGCCTGTGCGCGCCCGGAATATCTTCCGCGCTACCAACCGCCCGCGGGCAACACCGATCACCCCCAATATGCCTGTGGCCCCCCATTTGCAACAATAACCGCTGAATCATCGCTTTTTCAAAAGCGGCCTGCTGTCAGCGTCTTCTCCATTAAAACCCCCGCCCCCCCGTTTCCCGGCTTACGAACCGGCTTGTTTCCCGAGTAAACAATTGCCCGCACACCAAGGCTATACATATTGTGGCATCCGCACTGCAGGATGGCATACCCGGCCCGTCATCCGGCGGTCGAATCAGCTTCGCACGATCCGCCCGCAGACAGGGCGAAATCATATAGAGACATGGGCATAGTTTATATGGTATAATATTCGTGTTTACGTAGTTTGCGCCGGCGGCTCTATTGTGGTACAAATGACGTCTGGTACGCGTGGCCACGCGATGG
>JAJYZY010000166.1 GCA_021799715.1 Planctomycetota bacterium
ATCCCTTGGAGTTATCATGGAAAGTGCGACGGAACGGATTGTTGAAAATGGGTCGGCGGCGAAACCCCTGGCTGATTCGGCGGAGGTTACCCAAGAAATCATTCGCATGGCCCGGAAGGCACGGCAAGCCGCTCGCCAACTGGCCGCCTTGACGGGTAACGTCCGCAATGCGGCACTGCTGCGCATTGCCGATGGCCTTGTCGCCAATAAAGCTGAATTGCTGGCGGCCAACGTGATTGATTTGCGGGAGGCGAAAAACAACAATCTGGCGTTGCCGATGATTTCCCGGCTGACTTTATCGGAGAAAAAAATCGAAGCCATGGCGGCCGGTGTGCGGGAAATCGCGGGGCAAACCGATCCGGTGGGCCAAACCATTGAAGCGTATGACCGCCCCAACGGCCTGCGCATTGAAAAGCGGCGCGTGCCCATTGGCGTTATTGCCATCATTTATGAAAGCCGGCCCAATGTCACCAGCGATGCGGCGGCTCTATGCCTGAAAAGCGGCAACGCCTGCATCCTGCGCGGCGGCAAGGAATCAGTCCATAGTAATCAGGCGATCGCCAAAATCATCCGGGAATCTCTCGTGGCCGCGCAGGTGGATCCTGATGCCGTACAACTGATCGCCACCACCGACCGAGCGGCCGTGGGCGCGCTGGTTACCGCGGAGGGACTGGTGGACCTGGCGATTCCGCGCGGCGGAGAATCACTGATTCGCGCGGTGGTGGAGCAGGCGACGATTCCGGTTATCAAGCATTATAAAGGCGTATGTCACATCTATATTGATAAATATGCAGATGCGGATATGGCGGTGGAGATCGCATTTAGCGCCAAGGTGGATGGCTGCGCCGTGTGCAACACCGCGGAATGTATTCTGGTGCATAAAGATATTTCCGCGCGCGTTCTACCGCGTCTGGCGGCCAAGTTTCGCGAAGCCAAAGTGGAAATGCGGGCTGATGCCCGCAGCCAGGGGCTTTTGCAAAACGCCAAATTGGCCGTGGAATCAGACTGGGGAGCCGAATATCTGGATTTGATTGTGGCTATCAAGCAGGTGAATTCCATTGATGAAGCCATTGCCCATATCACCCAATATGGATCACAACACACCGATGCCATTGTTACCGGCGATATTGCCGCGGCCAATAAATTCATTCAGAACGTGGATTCCGCCAGCGTGATGGTCAACGCATCCACCCGCTGGGCGGACGGATTTGAATACGGCTTAGGCGCGGAAATCGGCATAAGCACGGATAAACTCCATGCCCGCGGCCCCATGGGCGCGGCGGATTTATGCACGTATAAGTTTATTGTGACAGGCAATGGGCAAGTGCGGAGGTAGGTTACGGGGGGCGGGTTAAAGGGTACAGGTTACAGGGGACAGGGGACAGGTTTAGCGGGCCAGCCTGCTGGTCGTGGTCCGGCCGAGGCCGGCCCAACTGCAATCGCAGCGCTTCCGAATCATTCTAGGTTCGAGGTTCTAGGTTCTAGGTTCGAGGTTCTGACTCCTTTCCCTGGTTGGGCGTCGCGTCTGCTGGTTCGGTGCTCGGATGGTCGATGGCCAATGAAGAGTGACCAGTAAATAAGGACATCCAAATTGATCAGTGATCCGTGATCCGTGGTCATTGTTTAAGGGTTGCACATTCTGCCCTTTGGCGGTGGGTGATTCATGGGTTTTTCCGTCGGCAGAGCCGGCGGCTTTGTGAGGGGATGCTTTAGCGCGCCTGCCGGGATAACGTCCGGAAAGATGGGCTTAAAAGGCGCTGCAACGTCCGTATATAATTGAAACATTTGCCTATTGCCTTGCCGCGCGGCTCATAACAGTCCAATCGTGAAACCTGACGATTTTTCCTTACCTGGGACTCATCGGTGATCCGATTCAAGAGAGGTTGTTACTCGCCGGCGACCATGCCTTTGGTCGCCAGAGTTAGCCGGGCCCTAGCGCCCCTTTTGGAGCCTGCCGATGATCACGAAACCCGCCTTGACGGAATTACGTCCGGAAATACTTAGTGGTATAGATGACAATACGTCTATATCAAAAAATCACGCTGCGCGGTGCGCCGGCGCGGCGGTGGCATTGGCGGCGGCGCTGGCCGCCGCCAATACTGTTCAGGCCGTTACCACATTTGACCAAATCGGCCTGACGCAACTGCAAAGCGTCGCGCCCAATATCAACGGAACAGGCGTGAACGTCGCACAGGTGGAGGCTTCGGTCAGCAGCACCACGCTTAACGCCTTTGAACCCAACCCGGCCAATCTCAGTACCAATGCGCAATTTACCTTCATTGATTCATCCGGAAATTCATCCGGGTCTTACAACAGTGCGGACGCTTCCTGGCATGCGGAGTATGTCGCATCGCTGTTTTATGGCGGTGCCGGCGCAGGCGTGGCCCCGGATGTTTCACATGTGTATGTCTATGCGGAAAGTGATTACTACAATACCCTGTATGCGGATACGGCTCCGATCAACAGTTCCCTCGGGGAAGCTCCATCGGTGGTGAATCAGAGCTTTGTTTATCCCGGGGTAACATCATCCACCAGCCAATATCTTGATCAGATATGGGATAATTACGCGGCTCAAAATAACACGCTGTTTGTCACCGCCATTGGTGACGGCCAGACCACCAGCACCACGACGCCCAGTTATGTCAATGCCCCCGCGGATATGTACAACGGCATTGCCGTGGGTGCCTTTACGGGAATTGGCGGCACGCCGTCCACCTGGGTTGGACCGACATGGGACGGTCGATCCGCACCCGATCTTATAGCGCCGGGAAGCTATACCAGTTACACCGCCCCGCTGGTTTCCGGATCGGCGGCGCTGCTGATTCAGGCCGGGGATCAACAGATCGGCGGTGCCGGTACCGCGGCGGCAGCCACGGATATTCGCACGGTCAAAGCGCTGCTGTTGAATGGAGCCACCAAGATACAAGGCTGGACCAACTCCTACACGGCCAACAGCGGAACCTACACCTACAACGCCACAACCGCCAACGCCATCACACCGCTGGATCCGCGTTACGGTGCGGGCATGGTCAATGTCTATAATTCCTATGAAAATCTCGCCGGCGGTGAACACACTTATTCGGCAGCCACCAGCGCTTCGATCAGCAGTCTATCCAGCAATGTCACAGCCGCACCGGCGGCCAGCTTCGCGGGGCCAACCATCGCGGCGACAAGCGGGTGGAATCTGGCTTCCATTACCGCGTCTTCCAGCAAAAATGCGGTGGAAAATTATGACTTTAATCTGCCGGGAACATCCATCAACAGTTGGGATTTGACCGCCACGCTGACATGGAATAAGGATTATCAGGCCGGCGGAATAAATCACCTGCTGCTGTTTTTGCTGAATTCATCCGGACAGCAGGTCGCCGGCAGCACCAGTATGTTGGATAATCTGCAACAGATCAACATTAATTCCGCCTTGGGCATGAGCACTCTGGCCCCGGGCCAGTATGATCTTGCGGTGGAAATGCTGGGCGGAAGTAATCTGATATCCAATTCAGAAACTTATGCGTTGGCCTGGAATTTTGTTGATCCAGTCACCGTGCCCGAGCCAACCGCCATCGCCATTCTCCTGGCCGGCTCGATGTTTGCCATGCTGAAGAGGAAAAGTTGATGGCCCGGTGCCCGACACCGGCCGGCAGTTACCAATAACGCACTATTTCCAAATTAAAGGTACCTGACACCTTTGTTTTATTTTTCTCCGATGGCGAGGATGCTTAGTCCGCCGCCGAGGTTCATGGCGTCCACGGCTTTTACCACCGGAAGCAGCCACTGGAAAAGTTTGATCTGGCGGGCGGTTAATTCAGCGCGTCCCCGCCATTTATTAAAGCGCCAGGCCCAGGCCCCTACCGTGTTGTATTGCGAAATATGCCGGACCTTAAACCCCGCCTTAGCCAGAACCGCCTCTAAAGATTGCCGGGTGTAGCGCCGGCGATGCCCCAGCGACTTATCACAGGGACTCATCAATGCGGGATTGGCGGGGACCAGGACAATGAGTTTTCCGCCAGGCTCCAGCAGGTCGAAAAAACGCTGGAGCGCTAAAGTTTCATCCTCAACATGTTCCAGAATATTCAGGCATACAACGGTATCAATGCGTTCATCGCGCAAATTGCCCTGGGCATTGGGGTCCGTAATATCCGCCTGTAACACGCGGATATTTTCCAGGTGACCGAAGCGCCGCCGGGTCATTTCCACAAAAAACTCATTTTCATCCACGCAGATAAGCCGCGGGCGATCCAACAATAATTCCGCAAAATTGCCAATACCGCAGCCGGTTTCCAGGACGCGCGAACCAATAAAGGGTTGAAATTTATTAAAATCCCAGCGGCACACGCGCCGCGTTCGGCGAAAGGTCTGCAGAAGAAAATATTCGTCGTTGGTGGTGAAGCGGGTATCAAGAAAGCAACACCGTATCAGCGTGGTTAAGGCCTCAATGGCGTCCTTGAAGCCGATTTTTTTCCCTTCGGCAGCCGTGCGGCCATGATAACTGATGGGCACTTCATAAATGCGGATTCCCCATTGCGCCAGGCGCGCGGTAATTTCCGGTTCAATGCCAAAGCGCTGCGCCCGCAACGGGGTTTGCAGCAGAATATCAGCGCGTACCGCTTTGTAGCAGGTTTCCATATCCGTTAAATTCAGATCCAGAAACATATTCGTCAGGAGGGTTAAAATTCGATTGGCCACCGCATGCCAGAACAGCAGCACGCGTCTCTGGCCCGAGAACGCGAATCGGGAACCAAACACGGCATCGGCCTTGCCTTCCATGATGGGAGCCAAAAGGGCTGAAAAATCCCGCGGATCATATTCCAAATCCGCATCCTGAATCAGGACAA
>JAJYZY010000167.1 GCA_021799715.1 Planctomycetota bacterium
AAGATGGCGGCATTGGCGGCGGCAGCGGCGGGTATTTGAATAAAAATGGAGGCGGATCTACCCTGACCCTTTCCGGTATTAACACCTATACCGGTGGTACTCTCATTAACGGCGGCACGCTGGCCTTGTCCGGTTCGGGCAGCATTTTTGATTCCAGCAGCGTGGTGGTTCAGACTGGCACCATATTTGACATTTCGCAGACCAGCACAGGCGCAACCATCAACGACCTGGCTGGTACCGGTACCGTGGCTTTGGGATCCAAAGCCCTTACAGTGGACATTGGCACAACCGAAGCATTCACCGGCGTGATACAGGATGGCGGCATCGGGGCGGGCACGGGCGGGAGTATAGTCAAAAATGGTTCCGGCATTCTTACCCTTTCCGGGGCCAACACCTACACCGGCGGCACCACGCTTAATGCCGGTACCTTGATCGCCGGCAATGCCAGCGCCTTTGGCACCGGAGCCATCAATGTCACCGGCGGCACACTGGAGACCAGCGGTGCGCAGGCTGGTTCAGGCTCCACCATCGCCATCCATGCCAGCAGCTATACACAGTCGTCCGGAGCTACGCTGGCTCTGCTGGTAGATAACAGCAGCACCTATGATTCCATCGCCTTAGGTTCCGGAGGCGCTACGCTGGCCGGCACACTGAATATGATTTTCGCTTCCGGCTCCAATCCGCAAAGCGGACAAACGTATACAGTGGTCAGCACATCTCAGTCCGAATTATCCAGCGATATATTCAATAATATCGTTCTTACCGGAGCGGGAACTCTTCATGCCACCGCTGCATTTGTCAATGGCACCGGCGAAGAAATTTCACTAGTCAGTGTGCCGACACTTTACTGGACCGGTACTGCCGGTGGAACCGCCCTGGCGGATAACTCCGGCAACTGGGACACCACCGGCGGCAACACGGTCTGGAGCACCGCAGCCTCCAGTGGAACCGCACAAACCTGGGGCAACGGCGATATAGCCTCATTCGGTGCCGGTGGCACCAGTCTGGTTACCGTTACCATTGATCAATCGGGGGTTACCGCAGGTGGCATAACCTTTAATGCCATGGGTTCTGGCGGAACATATACCATTGCCAGCGGCGGCAGTGGGGATAATTTGAACATCACCGGTGCGGTGAATGTCACCATGAACGCCAATGCCACCATCAGCGCGCCGATTGTGGGCACAGGGGCTTTAAACATCACCGGCTCAGATGCGCTGACGTTGAGTTCTGTGAGCAATACCTATTCCGGCGGCACAATCATCAACCCTGGCGCTACACTTAATGTTACCGGCGTTATAACCGGGGCTGTAGCGGATAATGGTACGTTTGATGTCAATGATGGATTTGCTATCACGGACCTTTCCGGAAGCGGGTCCATGGCGCTTGCTGCTTCCGTTGGTCTGACTGTCAACTCTACGGGATCGGATACATTTTCAGGAACCCTTACCGGTGCTTCAAATTCTCAATTTGCCATCGGCAGCGGTTCATTGAGCCTTACGGGCAATTTATCCGGTTTCGCGGGCGAGTATTCGGCCCTTGGGAGTACCATGACTCTTAACAGCGGGGCGCAGCTTAATGCCTCCGCCGTTCTGAATGTCGTCGGAAACGGTACGCTTAACGTCGCCTACAGCAATCTTAATGGCAATGCCGTAATCTTTAACGGCAATTCCACAAATGGATTCCTGAATATTACCGGTACCGGCTCTGGTACACTGGGAGCCGGGGCACTGCTCATGCAGATCACCGACACCTCCGGCACCACCGTCAACACTATTGATGCCGGCGGCGGCACACTGACCATCGCCAGCCCGATACAAAGCGCCAACACCGGCAGCGGCGGCAGCAATACCCTGGTCTTGCAGGATGGAATATTTGTTCTGGCCAGTACAAATAACGTTACCGATTTCATCGACAATGGTACGCTGCAAATCGGCAATAATGCCGGGCCAATGAGCACAGTTCAGTTTACCTCTGCCAGCAACCTGCCCGGCTCGAGCATCGGCATCAACATGGAAGGCGGCGAATTGCAGTTTACCGGTTCCGGTTCTGTGACCATCGCCAACTCAATTACCGACACCAGCAGCAACGATATAATCGACGGCGGCGGAATGGGAAATACCCTTACACTCAGCAATTCCATCACCAACGCCGCCGGCAGCACGCTGACATTGCAAAACGGGGACTTTATACTCACGGGTACTAATAACGCCACCTTCTCCGGCGGTTCACTGCAAATCGGCAACGGCAGCATTGGCGGTATCGTCAACTTCGCCGCCGCAACCAACCTGCCGGGGATTGGAGCCAGTATCGCACTGGGGGCTGCCACACTGAACTACACCGGCAGCAGCGCTATAACGCTCGGCAACGCTATTCTCGTTTCCACCGCAAGTTCCAATGTGATCAGCGCCAATGCCCAACAGCTTACGCTCAGCAATTCCATCACCAATACCGGCGGCACATTGACCTTGGACAACGGCACCTTTGTGCTCACCGGCACGAACAGCGGTGCCGGCGAATTCACCGGCGGCACGCTGCAAATCGGCAACGGCACCACCGCTGGAACGGTGGATTTTGGCGCCTCGGCCAATATGCCCGGCTCCGGCGCCACCGTAGCCATGGATATCGGCACACTGAATTACACCGGCACCGGCAACATCAGCATCTCTTCGCCCTTTACACTTGCTGGGGCTAACACCATCAATACCGGAACCGGCGGCGATCTGTCTCTCTTCGGAACTGTTACGGGAACTGGTTCGCTGACCGTCAACGGTGACGGTATTTCCAACCAGATTTTGTTTATTGATAATACCGCCAGCTATACCGGCACCACGACCATTACCGGCGGCACTTTAGAATTCGGTGGAGACACCAGCGGCCTGACCGGTAACATAACCGATAATGCCGCACTGGCCTTCCTGCAATCCGCCAGCAGCAGCGTGTCGGGAATTATTTCCGGCACCGGTTCTGTATCCGAGCTGGGTGCATCGGGAACCACCCTGACCCTTTCCGGCAACAATACCTACAGCGGTACCACCACCATTACCAGCGGAACACTGGAATTTACCGGCGATACATCGGGCCTCAGTGGCGGAATAGTTAATAATTCCGCCCTGGTATTTGCCCAATCCACCAATAGCAGTTTCAACCAGGTAATCTCCGGTACCGGAAGCGTCACCCAGCAGGGGACGGCCATCTTGACTCTTTCCGCCGCCAATACCTATTCCGGCAATACCACCGTTAATGCCGGAAGCACTTTGAATGTTACCGGTACACTGTATCAGGGCTCCGGCCTTGGAAACGTGCTGGATAACGGCACGATGGATGTCGCCAACGGCTTTACCATAGGCTCATTAACCGGCACCGGCACATTGGACCTCTCCAATACCGCTTCGCCGCTGATTGTTACCTCCAGCAGTATTTTTGGCGGGGCGGTTGACGGCAATGGTCTGCTGGAAGCCTCCGGAACGGGCATTACCCTGACCCTCAACGGCAGCCTGACCGCTTTCACCGGTTCTCTGACTTCTGCCAACGGTGGAAACATTGTAGTCGGCACCGGCGCGGGCCAACTGGCCAGTTCTGTGAGTTTGAACATAACCAACAATCTCTCCATCAGCTTGTCTTACGGAACGCTGGCCAGCGCCGGCAATGCTGTGAACTTTACCGGCAACACCGGCACGGCGGGAGAATTATTGGTTACCGGCACCGGCATCGGCACTCTTGGGGCCATTACCATTACGGATACCTCCGGCAATACCACCAATACCATTGACGGTAACGGGGTTGCCAATACGCTTACACTAAATGGTGCCATTACCAGCAATAATACCGGTGGCAGCAATACGTTGCTGTTGCAAAATGGAACGTTTGTGCTCGCCAATGCCAATAATAGCACCACCTTTATTGGCAACGGCAACCTGCAGATCGGTAATGGAGCAACGGAAGGCGTCGCAGAGTTTACATCCGCTTCCAATCTGCCGGCGTCAACCATCGGCATTGCACTTAATCAAGGCACACTGGACTATACCGGCACTGGTAACGCGACAGTGGTTAATATAATTACCGCCACCGGCACCAACAGCCTTCTGGAAAATTCCAGCACCGCGGGTACAGAGACGCTTACCGGCTCGATTACCAATGCCACCGCTGGCAATGTCCTGGCCTTCAGCGGCGGGACATTTAACCTTGATGAAGCCGGTTCAGGCGCGGGCACATTCCAGATCGGCGATGCACCGTCAACCGTTATTGTTTCCAATGCCAATGCTTTTGGCTCCGGAGCCATTTTACTGACTACTGGTTCGACGCTGGAAACCAGTGGGGCTGTGGCTGGTTCCGGGTCCACTATTGCCATCACAGGCGGCAATTACACGCAACAGGCCGGTTCTACGCTGAAATTGCTGGTGACCGGCAGCGGCAATGATTCGATTCAGCTGGGCAGCGGCAACGCAACGCTCAATGGCTTACTTGATCTTATTTTTGCTTCCGGTTCCAACCCGGTGAAAGGCAATGTTTATGACGTTATAACCACCACCGGTTCGGTTACCGGCAATTTCACGACGGTTCAACTCAGTGGCCCCGGGTTGCCCGGAAGTCCTATTCTCCGTGGCGTCTCCAGTTTTGACAGTGGTATCGGTGAAATTGTTACCCTGGAAACCCAGTATTTCCTGAATTTAAGTTCCTTTACCCCCAATGAGCAGGCGGTGGCCGTTTATCTCAATAACAATGCCATCGGCCCCAATACTCCGGTGGTTATCCAAAACGTGCTTAATACCATCGCCGGTGAATCCAC
>JAJYZY010000034.1 GCA_021799715.1 Planctomycetota bacterium
AGCAAAGGCCGCCGGGAATAGAGAGCTGTTGCCATATATACTGTAAGCGGCTATTCGTGCGACAATTGGTACGCCTTATTGCTCCATAATCAACACCTTTTCGCATTCTTTATTTCTCCGCATATATCATGAGAAACCGTGTTGACTATATTCTCAACGTTTTTGTGATTTATCGCGCACATCCAGCCGCAGACGCCCCAGCGGTGTCGTAACCGATTCCGTATGGAACATATTCCCGCAAAGTATCTCGCTGCAGGGTTTAATCCGGAGTTTATTTCGGCTAAACTACGTTATTGCATCCTGCGAAAATGCGCAGGGTATAGGAGTTGGTTATTATGCGTTATCGTTTAATTCCCGGTACGGACCTTAAGGTTTCCGAGCTTTCATTCGGTAATTTTATTTTCGGCAGCTTTATGTGGGGCAAGGGGCCGGCTGATGAGCCGCAGGGAGTTCAACTGCAAAACAGAGCGTTTGAGTTGGGCGTCAACTTCTTTGACACCGCGGACGCCTATGACAACGGCCGCGCTGAAAAGCTCATGGTGGAAACCCTCCGTTTTGCCGGGCGGGAAAATATTATTTTATCCACCAAGTTTGGATATGACTTTTATGGTGACCCCGGAACCGAAGGTTCACATAAAGAACGCAAACAGGATTTTTCGCCGGCGTTTATTCAAAAAGCGCTGGAAGAGTCGCTGAAACGATTACAAACCGATCGCATAGACCTGTGGCAGGCGCATAATATCAAACTGCCGCAGATGAATGACAGCCTGGTTGACGCTTTGAACAAGCTGCAAAAACAGGGAAAAATCCGATACTGGGGCGTGGCGCTCGGGCCGGCCATCGGTTGGCGGGAAGAGGGCGTGGCGGCATTAAAAGATTGGCGCGTGGCAAGCGTGCAAACCGTGTTTAATATGCTGGAACAGCATCCCGGGCGCGAATTTTGTGAACTGGCGCAGGAGCTTGGCGTCGGCGGTATTATCAGCCGGGTGCCGCACAGCTCCGGTATTTTGCAGGACCTGTATACCGAAAATTCAACATTTACCGACCATCGCAAATTCCGGGATCGCAACTGGCTGATCTATGGTTTAAAAAAGGTCGAAAAACTGCGGCACATCCAGAAGCGCCACGGCTGCACGATGGGACAGTTGGCCCTTAAGTGGCTTTTAACCTGGCCCAGCAGCGTCAGCGTGCAGCCGAATATCAGCACGGAAGCCGAATTGAATGAATTTGCCGCCGCCTGTGACGGCCAATTGCTGACCAGTGAGGAAATGCGGGAAATTCAGGATATGGTTGAAAGTGATTTTGGCCTTGGGGCCGATGCGCATGCGTGTGATCTTAAAAGCAGCGTATCGATTTCCGGCAGCGTGCGCAGCTCGTACCAGAAGGGGCAATTGGTTCCCGCGCTGCCATTTTCCCCGGCGGAGCATAAATTAACGGTCGGTCTGGCCGGTGCGCGCGGGTGAAATAATCCATCATGGCCAACATGAAAACCGAAACGGGCCTTAAAACAGCGGGCCTGCGCGCTTTAGCCCGATGAAGGTGCCGCCCGGTAATGCCGTCCGCCGCATGACCGAATTGCGGGCTGGCCTAGAGACACATTGGCGCGTATGATGGAACGTGTACGAGGTTGACACGGTTTAGGAAGTATTTGGAAATAGACACAATGACACTTTTTGATTCGCAGGGTCGTCCGGTTTCCCCGATTACCAGTCCGGCGCAACAGGTATTTTCAGACATGATGGGAGCAGCGGATCACATTCCGATGCGTCCGCGGATTGCGGAATATCAACGCTGGCGGCAAATGACCGTTGATGAAATGCTGCTGGAAAACCGCGTGGTATTCTTGGTGGGGGAAATTGATCATGCATCGGCCACGGGCGTTATCATGCGGCTGTTGTATCTGCAATCCATACGCAAAGATCAGGACATCAATCTGTATGTCAATTCCCCCGGCGGAGCAGTGGATGATACGCTGGCAATTTATGACACCATGAAATTTATGACGTGCGATGTGGCGACATTTTGTGTCGGTAAAGCTATGAGCGGCGGCGCGGTGGTATTGGCGGCGGGAACAAAAGGCAAACGTTACGCATTACCCCATGCCAAAGTCATGATCCATCAGCCCTTCGGCGGGATTTACGGCCAAACCGCGGATATCGCCATTCAAGCCGAGGAAATTCTGAAAACCAAGGAAACACTGACTGATCTTCTGGCAAAATTAACCGGCCAGCCACGGGCCAAAGTGGCTGAAGATCAGGAACGCGATAAATATTTCGACGCCAAAGAAGCCAAAGCCTACGGCCTTGTGGATGAAGTGCTGGAAGAAACCGACAAAGTCGCGAAAGAAGCCATCGCCAAAACTCAGATGGCGCGGCCCTCATGAGTCTGGGCGGCATTGCGGGTGCCGCAGGGCACCTTATGAATCGGCAGCGGATTGTGAAATATTAAAATCGCGTATCACTTCTTTTCAACCGGCAAGGAGAGATCGTGAAAATTGCCATCTATGCCGCCCCTTTGGTTACCCGGCATATCACGGGCATTGAACAACTTGCGCGGAATATCGTAGCGCAATGGATTGCATTGGCACCGCAGCATGAATTTTTCATACTGCTGGAAGACCATTTACCTTATCAGCGGGATTTTGATTCCAGCTTGATTGACGCCTTGCCCGTTAATTTTCACATTACCCGCATTCATCCCGAACGTAGATTTTCCACCATGGAACGCATTGAAGGGCTGCTTAACCGCAAGGCCGCGCGCCCCGGCGGACGCGAACCATGGGACATCCTGCACAGTTTCAGCCCCTGGCTGCCCCGCGCCTCCGTCGCGCCGATGGTACACACCATTCATGATCTTTCCTGTGAGCTTGATCCGCATGTGCGACGCACGCATGAAGGCTCGCGCCAGCGGGAAATTCATCGCAGCGCGGTGCGGCGCGCCAGCCGCACCATCGCGGTTTCTCAACAAACACGCCATGACATTATTGCACTGTATCATGTGCCGCCAACCCGTGTGCATATTATTCACAATGGCATCAATCCAACTTTTACCCCCGACCCGGATGCCGAATTGCACCAACAGCTTATTGAACATTTCCATACGGATCGTCGTTACATTCTCATGGTTGGATCGGATATTCCCCGGCGCAATTATCAGCGGGTATGGCCGGCCATTGAGCGGGTGCTTAAAACCCATCCCCGGCTGCAACTGATTTTGGCGGGGCGAAATCGCTGGGCGCAGACCATGTTGTATCATCAGATCAGCGCTGCGGGATATCTGGGGCGGGTAACTTTTATTGAATCTCCATCGGATAAAGTCCTGGCGCAGCTTTACCGTGATGCCATGCTGACCTGCTGCGGATCAAGTTTTGAAGGATTCGGTTTATCCGTACTGGAGGCCATGGCCTGTGGCTGCGCCGTGGCATGCAGCGACATGATGTCCCTGCGGGAACTGGCGGGCGACGCCGTGCTCTATTTTTCCCATGATGAAGTTGATTCCATGGCCGAGGCCATCTCATCTTTGGCGGACGATCCGGAGTTCCGCAGGCAGCTCCGACAGCGCGGATTGCAACGCAGCAGTGAATTTACCTGGGAACATTCCGGACGGCTCCTGCTTTCCATCCTCGAAGACACCGTGACGGCAAACCAAAAACGCTGAACCATCCGGCCATGCGGGTACAGTTACGATCTGACCATCTGCGGCGGGGAGCCTGAGCGCACCAACGCCTTGGGCAAAAACAATTTTGCCGGGGTCGTGCAGCCGCGCGGTGGAAGCTTGCGGCCAAAAAAAACCTGCCGGACAGTGCGAAGTTATTTCTACGCAGCCCCTAACGGCGTAAATCCGGATTCCCAAGCTGACCACAGGCCGCCATCAGCGGCTGGCCAATGGTGGTTCTGCGCTTCGCCAGAATACCCAGTCCGCGCAGGTGTTGGAGGAATGCGACAATTGTTTCCGGGGTGCTGGGGGCATATCTTGCCGGTGTCTGTGGATTGTAGGGAATCAGGTTCACCGTCACCGGCAGTTCCTGACACCACGCCGCCAATGCTTCGGCATCCGCCGGCGAATCATTTACCCCGTGAAGCATCACATATTCAATGAGAAATCGCGTGCGTCTGGTGCGCGGATATTCCAGCAGGGCGCGCCGCAGCTCGGCTAAAGGCACCGCTTTGTTGATGGGCATGAGTTCACTGCGCAATACATCCGTTGCGGCGGTTAAAGAAATCGCCAAACGGAGCGACGGCCAATTCATGGCCGCCAATTTACGAATACCATCCACCCGCCCCACCGTCGAAACAGTGATGCGTGAAAGCGGAATACTGAATTCCCCCGGCGCGGCGATGGCACGAATCGCTCCGGTAACAGAATCAAAATTATCCAGCGGTTCACCCATGCCCATAAACACGATATTGCGGATATCCGGCAATGGCCGATCAGGTGCGACATCGGCGCGCAGCAGCTCCCGGGCGGTTCTCAGCTGCAGGATTATTTGTTCGGAAGTTAAATTAGCCAGCAACCCCATCATGCCGGTCTGGCAGAAACTGCATCCCATGCGACAACCAACCTGCGATGATACGCAAAGCGTAAACCACTGATCACCATGAAAATTCCGCATGGGGAGGATCACAGATTCAGTTTCTATGGGCTGGTTTTTGTAGTTGCCCGCGGGCAGGCAGAATTTTACCGCGGTTCCTTCCCGCACCATGCGGGATACGGGGATGGGAACAGCGGTTGACAAACTTTCTGCCATGGCCAACGACTTAAACCTTCAATACCACGTCATGCTTCAGGCGTCCCTGATAGCGCTGGCGGATCGGTTCCACAATTTGCCGCACAAATTCATCAACCTGCTGCACGGATCGTCCGATGTATTTCCCGGGTTCCATGATCCCATCAAAGTCAACGGCCTTAAAGGCCGCATCCGCTTTTAATCGGGCGATCAGATCGTTGGGCCGGCCATGTTGTTTCACTTCCGCCCCGGCGGCCATGGAATGCCGGCGAATGCGTTCATGCAAATCCTGCCGGTCACCACCGGCTTTCACGGCCGCCATGAGAATATTTTCCGTGGTCATAAACGGTAATTCCGCCGCCAGGCGTTGCGCGATGACATTCTGATTCACCACCAGCCCGCGCGACACATGCACGAGCATGTCCAATATGGCATCCGCGGTGAGAAAGGCTTCCGGAATGGAAAGCCGCTTGTTGGAGGAATCATCCAGCGTGCGTTCAAACATCTGCTGCGCCGCGGTAAACAGCGGCTGCTGCACGATGCCCATCAGCCACCGGGCCAGGCCGGTAATTCGCTCGCAAAGCACGGGATTGCGCTTATATGCCATGGCCGATGAACCAATTTGTTCATCTTCAAACGGCTCTTCGAGTTCCTTAAACGCCGCCATTAATCGCACATCCTGTGCCAATTTATGGGCAGCGGCACCCAGGGCCGCAAGACTTGATACCACCTGAACATCAATAATGCGTGAATAGGTTTGTCCGGAGACGGGGTGTACCCGTTTGAAACCGAGTTTCTCCGCCACCGCGAATTCAAGCTTTCGGACCTTTTCATGATCCCCCTCAAAGAGTTCCAGGAATGATGCCTGCGTACCGGTGGTGCCTTTTATGCCCCGCAACATCAGTGTCTGCTGGCGCAATTCAATATCCGCCAGGCACAGCACAAAATCATAACACCACAATACCGCCCGCTTTCCCAGCGTAGTGGGCTGCGCGGGTTGAATGTGCGTATATGCCAGAACCGGCAATTCCCGCCATTGCGCGGCAAACGTCGCAATATTATCAATGACAATCGCCAGTTTGCGGGCCGTGATATCCAGCGCATCGCGCAACAGCAGTACATCGGTATTATCAACAATATCCATGGACGTTGCGCCAAGATGCAAAATTGCTTTTGCCGCAGGCGCAACTTTCGCGAACGTGTGCAGATGAGCCATGACATCATGCCGCAGTCTCGCTTCCTGCCTGGCGGCTTCATCGAAATCAATGTCATCCAGATGCGCTTTCATCTGGGCGATTTGTTCACTGGTAATCGGCATGCCAAGCTGCTGCTGGGCTTCCGCCAGCGCCAGCCAGATTCTTCGCCAGGTTGAAAACTTTCGCTGGGGGGAAAAGACCTCCAACATTTCAGCGGAGGCGTTGCGGGTTACCAGGGGACTTTGATAAACGAGCATTTCCAGTGGCGTTTCCATCTATTCTCCATTGGACCATCACGCTGCGGGCAGCGAACACCGGCAGGCCGGCCCGGCGGCCAATACGCCGCGGAACACAATGAACAGTCCATTGTGCCGCACCGTATAAATCATTACCAAGTGAATGGTAACACAAGATTACCAAACTGGAAATTTGCGCACGACGCAAAACCGGGACTTCGCCCCCACGACATCAGGCCGATTCCTTACGCGGAAACGGCGATCTTGACGAATTGAATGGAGGTTTTGATGAATAAAGATATTTGCCAAACATTTTATTTCTGGTAAAACACAAGCGGCTTGAATTCCCCGTGAATCTGCGGACACGCAGAATACTTGGAATTCAACCATGACATTGCCGCTTCTCCAAGCGCTTTGTAAATCGAATGGGCGGCCTGGCGGTTATGCAATATACCAGAGAACTTTCAGGAGAATGTCGATGAAACGCATTGGATTGGGTTTGGTGGCGGCAGTTGCGATCATGCTGCTGGCGGGATGCGGAAAATCAGGTAATCAGAATTCCTCCAGCAATTCCGGCACCGCCGGAACCGCGGGCGCAACGACCCCACGCTTGCGCATTGCGGTCATTCCCAAGGGCACCAACGATGTTTATTGGAAATATGTTCATGCCGGAGCCGATGCGGCCGGCCGCAAGTTGGGAGTGAAAATATTATTCCAAGGCCCGACGCAGGATGGCGATCGCGCGGCGGAAATAGCCCTGATGCAAAATTTTATCACGCAGGGCGTCAACGGCATTGTATTGGCCCCCGTTGATAGTCGGGCGCTGGTTCCGCCGGTAAAACTCGCGAACGCGGCGCACATTCCCGTAGTCATTATCGACTCATCCCTGCGGGCCACGCCCGGCAAAGATTATGTCAGCTTTGTCGCCACCAATAATTTCAAGGCCGGCGAGATTGCCGGAAATTATCTGGCCAAGCTCCTTGGCGGCAAGGGTAAAGTGGCCATGCTCCGTTTTATCGTCGGTTCGGCCGCCACCGATGCCCGCGCGGCGGGATGTGTGGCAGCGCTAAAGAAATTCCCCGGTATAACCATTATTGCCAGCCACCGCGGCGGCTCAACGCCCAGCAAGTGTAAATCGGTTGCATTAAGTATGGCGGACAGCTTGGAAAAAGCCGATGGCATTTTCGCTGCCAATGAAACCACCTGCTTCGGCATGTATCTGGCCCTGAAGCAGTTGAACCTGCTGGGCAAGAAAAAATTCGTCGGGTTCGACTGGCAATCCAACTTCAAAAAGCCCATTGAAAAAGGGCAGATCAACGGTGTGGTGGTGCAGGACCCATTCCGCATGGCCTATCTCGGCGTAACGTACCTGGTTGAGCATATTCGCGGCCAGAAGCCGCCGGTAAAATTTGAGACTCCCGCTGTGCTGGTAACGCCCAGGAACATCAACACTTCGCGCATCACGAAGCTGATCACCTTGCCGCCGATTCATTGATGCCAACAGCCGGAGCGACGATGTTTCAACTTCATGGCAGCGCATGACTTAGTGGGGAATCAGTGAATGATGCCGACTGATCAGCCATTACCATCCGTTGAAAATTGCCTGCTGGAAATGCGGGGCATACGCAAACAATTTGGTGCCACACAGGCCCTGGATGGCGTCGATTTGTACGTGAACGCGGGTGAAGTCCTGGCTCTGGTGGGAGAAAATGGGGCCGGGAAAAGCACACTGATGAAAACGCTTTCCGGTGCCTATCGGCCCGATGAAGGCTCCATGTGGCTGGAGGGGAAAGTCTATCAGCCGCGGGATCCGATGGACGCCCGTCGCCTCGGTGTGGCGATGATTTACCAGGAACTTTCGCTGGCTCCGCATTTATCGGTTATGGAAAATATTGTTCTCGGGGTTGAACCAGTACGCGGCCCCCTGATGGCGTGGGGGCAAATCCGGAAAATAGCCCGCGATGCCATGGCCCAACTCGGAAGACCGGATATTCCCGTGGATATTCCCGTAAGCCGGCTCTCCATCGCGGAAAAGCAGCTTGTTGAAATCGGCCGCGCCACGGCCATTGGTTCCAAAGTTGTGGTGCTTGACGAACCGACCAGTTCATTGACCAGCCGCGATATTGTCGGCCTGTTCACACTGATCCGTCGGCTGCGGGATCAGGGCCATGCCATTATTTACATCTCGCACTTTCTGGAAGAGGTCAAAGAAATTACCAGTCGATATGTCGTACTTCGTGACGGCAAGAGTGTCGGTGGTGGGGAGACCGCGAAAGCCACAACGGACGAAATTATCTCACTGATGGTGGGGCGAAAGGTGGATGATTTGTATCCGCGATCCCGCCATCAGCCCGGTGAGGTCATTTTGGAAGTTAATGATTTGGGCGGCATAAAAAAGCCCGTGCGGGCCTCAATGGCCCTGCGGCGGGGAGAAGTGCTGGGAATCGCCGGACTTGTCGGTGCCGGCCGCACGGAGCTGGTCCGGGCCGTATTTGGATTGGATGCCGTGCGCAGCGGAAAAATAAAAGTCGGTCTGCACACCGGCCCGGCCTCTCCCGCGCAACGTTGGAAGCAGGGAGTGGGGATGGTCAGTGAAGACCGTAAAAGTGAAGGTCTCGCATTGGCGTTAAGCATTTCCGACAATTTAACCCTTTCACGCCTCGGACGCTTTATTTCTCCGACCGGCCAGGCAGCACAAAGCGCCCGATGGATTGAAAAAATGGCGGTAAAATGCCGCGGCCCGCGCCAGTGCATCGGGGACCTTTCCGGCGGCAATCAGCAAAAAGTTGCCATTGCCCGCCTGCTGCATCACGGCGTGGACGTCCTGCTGCTTGATGAACCCACGCGTGGCATTGATGTAGGTTCCAAAGCGCAGATATATAAATTAATTGATGAATTAGCCCTCCAGGGCAAAGCCATTGTGCTGATAAGCAGCTATCTGCCGGAACTAATGGGCGTCTGCGATCGCATCGCCGTGATGTGCCGGGGAGTTTTGGGAGAGGCGCACCAGGTCCATGACATTACCGAAGAAGTTATTATGTTGGAAGCCACCGGAGCAGGAGCAACTTCATGACGCAAGTACCCCCCGCCGCCAAAGTCATTCAAGCCGGAGAAAGCCGCGGATTGAATTTCCGCTCCGTTCTCAGCGCATTGGGTCCGGTCATCGGACTGGTGCTGGTATTTATCCTTTTTTCCGTCCTGCGACCGCGCACATTTCCAACCACCGCCAACGCTTCACAGATACTGCTGCAGGGCGTCGTGGTGGCTGTGGCTGCGTTGGGAACCACACCCGTGATTATTTCCGCCGGCATTGATATATCCATCGGCGCCACCATCGCCGTTGTTTCCGTTGCCGTGGCTCTGATGCTCAATGCCGGCATGCCGCCGATATTGGCCGCCCTCGGCGGAATCGGCGTCGGCGGATTGTGCGGCCTATTTAACGGCTCCTGCGTGACATTGCTGGGTCTTAATCCATTTATTGTCACATTGGGAACTTTTCTGGCCTTCCGCGGCGTGGCAGACGTGCTTGCCGGTGAAAGCGAAGTGTATACAAGTTCCAACTGGCTCAATGATTTAATGAATCCATCGAAATCCCTGATTTTCCCGTGGGGAGTCTGGATTATGGTCATTCTGGCCATATTGCTGATCCTCATGCTGCGCTACACCCGTTTTGGCCGCCATATTTTCGCCATCGGTTCCAATGAGCAGACGGCCCGCCTCTGCGGCATTGCCGTCAATCGGGCAAAACTCTGGATTTATATTCTCGGCGGAGCTTTTTCCGGTATTGCCGGCGTATTGATGTTTTCCAATGAAAATGGAACCGGTGATCCGACCACATCCAAAAATACACCGCTTACTGCCATTGCCGCCGCGGTCATTGGCGGCGCCAGCCTCACCGGTGGACAGGGGTCGATTGTCGGAACCATTATCGGTGCCATGTTTATCATGACCATCCGCAACGGCTGCGTGCAGATTAATCTCTCCCACGGCGTGCAGAATATCGTCACCGGCCTGATTATCATCGTTGCGGTACTGGTAGACCGTCTCCGCAATCCCAAAAATACGTAATCAAAACGTTGTGGCGATTCGCACAGAACACGTCGCATATTTTTAAGTTGATGCGCGGTGCCGTATATATGACTCTGCGCTGCACGCTCGGCAGGACTTTTGTGAACCACTCAAGTCAGACGGCCATTACCCTGCGGCCGCCAGCTCGGCAATGCACGACGTGGGGGTTTTATTCGAAGGGCAATTCCGGAAAAAGCCGCAACATGTCAGAGCGTCGTTTACACTTTTCTGACAAGATTGCCGCTATCAACGTCCGGAGGCGCGCGGCCATCAGGGGCGCGCAAAAGCAAATTCATATTGTACAGCGCGAGAGTATTGGCCGTCAGCGAGGCGTGCACGACGCGCATGCCCTGCCCGCGGGTCTGTAAGGGGAGGACAACACGGCCCGTGGTCGAAAGAACCTGCCGGGAGGTGCGAAGTTATTTTTGCGCGGCCCCCTGGCGTTGCCGACTCCGTCGTGGCAGTAACGCCAATGCACCCATGCCGGCCAAGCCGATCATCCATGCCGCAGGTTCCGGTACGGCTGTGGACTGGAGATATCCGACGGGCAAAAAGCCGGGCGTAACAAGGCCGTAATCCGAGGTCATGGTTAACGGCGTTGCGCCGCTTGCGGTGGCGTAAAGTGTACCGGAATCAATTAATGTTGTCGGTGCGAGAAATGCGTAAATATCGTTAGCAGGAAGCGGAATGCCGCTGCTGGTGACAATTTTAAAACTGCCGCTGCCGATGGAGATGGATTGTTGCATAAGGCCGATGGCAAATGTGGTGGAGCTGGAACTTAATCCGATATTCAGGTTGTTAATTGCTTTACCGCTGAGATTAACAACAAATACCCACTGATATCCCGGAAAGACATCGGTGTATCCGGGTAAGCCACTGCTGCCGAGAAGGACCGCGGCCAGCGATTCGGCTGGCGCGTTATGTGCCAAGCCGGCCAGGGCCGGCGAATTCGCCTGAAGATTAGCCAGAACACCGTATGGTGCCGCAACTCCACCGGCGAGATCCGGTATGTTCGGCGTGGACGTTTGCGCAAAATAATCCTGGCCGTTCGGCCCGGGACTATAGCTTGGCAATGCTCCCTGGATATTTTGTAAAGGCGAGATTTGGCTGTTTGTAGCAATAAAGAGTTTCCCATTGGTTGCGGCACTGCCTCCGCCGAGTGTGTTAAATGCACCCTGGTTGGCAAGAACCGACGATCCTTTCAGGATAATGGTGCCACCGGCTCCAGCGCCGCCATTGCCGCCGTTTCCACCATAGCCCCCCTCGCCGCCAGCCCCGCCGTAGCCGCCTGGGCCGCCGTAGCCGCCGGATTCACCACCGTGTGAACCGGCACCACCCGGCTGTCCACCGAGTGGCGTGCTGCCCTCGGAACCGTAATGGCCACTGCTCCCAACCATGCCGCGGTGGCCGCTGGCACCTTGAACCGAAATCGAGCCATCGACGGTGAGCCGACCCATGGCGAACAATTCAACGGCACCACCACCGCCGCCGCCATTGCCGCCCGCGCCACCCGTTCCGCCGTTGCCACCGGCACCTCCCAGACCGCCGGCACCACCATTACCACCGTTTCCTCCACCGCCCAGAAGCGCGCCGGCGCCACCACCCCCGCCGCCGCCCCCACCACCCACACCACCTGTGCCACCACCACCGCCACCTTGACCTCCTCCGCCACCGGCACCCCCATTACCGCCGGTCAATAACGTAAGCGATGCAAGATTGGTGCCATCCGCACCTGAGTTGCCCATCGCGCCCGCAATACCCTTACCTCCGGTGGCACCGTTGCCACCAGTGCCGCCAGGTGCGCCGCTGGAAATTACTGCTTTAAGATTCGAATATGTAATCGATCCCCCGCTGCCGCCACTACCCGGTACCCCATTGACACCAGGGATTCCGCCTTGGCCAAAAGCGCCCCCGCCGCTGCCTGGCGTGGCCGCACCGGTGGATGAAAATCCCGGCGTGCCCGCAGTGCCCGGAGCTCCGACAACGCCATTGGTGCCGCTGGAGCCGTCAAAACCCGCTGCGCTTCCGCCCACCTGGCCGTCCCCGCCGGTTGCGTAGGACCCTCCCCCAGTGCCGCCTGACCCGCCATTAAGCGCGCCGGCAAATGAAAGAACACCGGTCAGCGGTGGGACTCCACCTGCGCCGCCGGCGCTGCCGGTGCCGCCCGTTCCACCGTCGCCGCCACCTGGTCCGGCATATGTCCCACTTGCTGAGGCGTTGATTGTTACATAGGCTCCAAGCGTGATATCATTGTAAGAACTGATAATCAGCGGCCGCGAACCGACCACGTTGATCACGTCGCCGGTGTTAAACGTTACATCTCCACTGAAGACAAAATCCTCACCCGATGATGTGGTGTTGACCATCATCGTTCCGCCGGTTGCGGATCCGCCCGTGGCACTAAACGTACCGTTGGAGGTGTTGAAATCGTAAACAGTCGCCCCTGCGGTTCCCACGCCGACGGTGAACACAGCCGCCGCGGCACACATCGTTATCCCACGAGTTTTCATTCTGCAGCTCCCAAAAATTCCGACCGACGTTCTCCAAGTTCAGCCCCCGCTAAACTCAAAGTCAAATTGAACGCCAACGAACCTGATATTACCCCAAAAACGCTGCATTTTCAATACAGCCATCACGCACGCATTGGGCAATCGCCACATGGCCTGCCTGAAAGGATATAGCCGTTGTTTTAATAGCTCGGCCGGCCGGGACAAGTGCAATAAGCCCGCTTGGAACAACGTTCGCCGGATGATAAGCGTAACGTGTACATCCGGGCGGACGCGGTGGATTTCAATATCCGAATGGGTGAAAAGGATTCAGGCTTCCTTCGGGTGATTCCGGGAGCCGCGGGAGATGGATATTGTGCAGTGCCTGGCGCCCCAATATCTCAAGTATCCATGTTATCGTTGAGATCCGTGGTTCAGTTTTTGAAGCGGCTATTGCAAGGCGATACTGGGAATAGAAGCGCATGTATGTTCCAACGGGTTATCAATCGGGACATCCTGATCCCGCATTATTGCCTCAAAATTGAAACTCGTCGGCACCTTTCGCCTCTTTTTCAGGTATCACCAATGGCCGCACAAGCTCGATCCTCCCAAACCGGCCTGAATCATAATGATTTCGGAAAAAACACTCCATTCTAATAGAGCCGGGACCATTTTCGGGCTTTTCTGGTCAAATGCATCCACAACCAGCGAAGGTTGGGGTTATACCCATGCAGACTTGACGGTTGGGGAAAATGTTCATAAAATTGTTATGTTCAATATTATTGAACACTATAATAATTTGAACACAATAGAGGTGAACTGTGCGATTTTTAGTTTTTCTACACGATCACCGGATCAGAGATTTAATACCCCGCTGGATCGACACAATAAAAAGCATTCCGGACAGTTCCGTCGTAACTTTGCCACCAAAGCGGGTTCCCAATGACATAGACGGGCAATTGACAGTGGAATTGGCATCGGATCAAAAACTGATTTACGGCGTGGAATGTAAACGGCATTTGGCACCCGTCGTCGAACGGGCGGTTGCGCAGGCCCGCCGAGCCGCCCAAGTCGTAAATGGGAAGCCATTGATCATGGCGGAATACATCAGCCAACCGTTGGGTGAGCGCCTCCGTCGAGAGGGTGTCGATTACATGGATACTCATGGAAACGCTTCGCTCACATGTCCCCCGTTGTGCATATTGCTGAGGCAAAACATCACCCGTATACCAGAGCGGCCGGCGAGCGGTTTGCTTAGTTCCCGGGCCAGTCTGCAACTTTTGGCCCTGATTTTGACGGAACCCCGATGCACCCAATGGCCGTTACGATCTCTGTCGCAGGCGGCGGGTATCTCGCTCGGAGCTGCGCACGGTCTTATGCGCGATCTGCAAAGAAATGGAACCATCAACGACCGGGGACGTGTATCTCCTGAAATTTTTCAACGCGGCGACTTGTTGGAGCACTGGGGAAATGGTTACGTTCAGCGGTTGCGGCCGAAATTGTTGATCAAAACGTACCGAACCACCGAACGCCGGCAGGTGGCCGATCTCGTTCCTCTTATAAAGCAAATGCCGGGAGTTTTTGTTGGCGGGGAATTAGCCGCCGATATGACAACGGGGCTATTCCGGGCTTCGCGCGTAAGCTTACATATTTCCCCTGATACTTCGCTCGATGAGCTTGCCAAAACGCTGCGATTGCTTCCGGATATTCAAGGTAACGTGGATGTATTAACCCATTTTGGTCGCGGGCCGGTTTGGCAAACACAGTCCCCCCATGGTGTGCCACTCATTGCAGATCCCCTGATTTACGGGGAGTTGTTGGTACCCATTGATGATCGCCTGCGGGAAGCGCGCGGCTATTATCAAACAAGGATAACCAAGTATGGATGAAATTTGGATTGATGACCGGGATGTTCGCGTGTTATGCGACATTCGGAAAACCGCTGGTGATTTGCCGATGATGATCATCGGAGCCGGGGCAAGACGTTTGTCTTTCGACTTGCCGCGCAAGCTGACCCACGCGCGCACAACAACAGATTGGGATATTGCGGTTCAGTTGGATCATTGGCAAGGGTTTCATGACTTCTGTGCCAGGGCTTGCGCACAGGGTGGCTTCAGTCCGACCGGATTACCACACCGTCTGATCCATACGACAACCAACATTCCCTTGGATATAGTGCCGTTCGGCGGAATCGCCGCAGGCAACGTGATTGCCTGGCCGAACACGGAAACGTCCATGAGCGTAGCGGGCTTTGCGGAGGCCATGCGGTTTGCGCGGGACACGCCAATTGAACCGGGTGTGAACATCAAGGTGATCACCCCGGAAATGCTTGCGGCGTTAAAATGCTTCGCATTTGCGGAACGGGGAAATCAAACCTCGCGCGACCTTCAGGACCTCCTGCTGCTGGCGGAATATTATTCTCAAGAAAGCGTCGAAGGGCGCTTATTTGAAGCGCCATTTGACACTCTGGCCCAAAGTGACGCGTTTGATTCTCAATTCGTCGGGGCATTGCTTTTGGGCCATGATATGGCGGCGAATTGCGAAAAGCAGACTCTCGGCAAGCTGCTGCCAATCCTTGACGGCCTTTGTATTCACGATTCTGACATTCTTAATTCCCTCGCTTTCACGCCCGGGCGACACGACCTCACGGAGATCAAACGCACTCTATATTTCAATTTATTCTCCTGGCTGGCTACTGGTGCGCACAGCGTTGGCGATTCGGCGCGGTAGTATTTGACGTCATACTCCCCGAAAACCGGGCTTGCCGCCGCGGGCTTGTGCAACGACAACTCCGCCGGTTTCATGCAACCGCGCGGTGGAAACCCGCGGCCCATTGGCTGGGATGGCAATGGAAAAGCCAAAGTCGATCATGCACAGACTGTCACCCAGCCTGCACACTTTGACACCAAAACAGCCCCTTCCGCTCAACCAGGCGTAAAAGTCTGCATATTGTAGAGAAATAGAAATGTCACAGAGATTCCCGGCATGGGGTCCATTCGTCACAAACTGTAGGCGGTGTATCTGGATACGGGTTTGGATTTTTATTCGCTGCGCTACGCTTACTGCCCTCCCTTGGTGCAATCAGGAGTGTCACTGAAGGTTTCACCGTAACTGATGCGGCACTCTGATTCCCGCTTAACCCGCAACATCTGCGGCCGCACGGAATTCTGGATACGGCCGAAGCTACTCAAGAAATCAACTTGGGCAATTTAATATCGGCTCCGCCAGATGCTGAAACGACGAATTCTCTTGGCCCGCTGCGCAACTCCGGGCGCAACCATGGCGTGTGCTTATCCGGGCACTTTGATACGCCGGCCTGCACGCCGGACCGAACCAACCCGGATGGGTTGAACGATAAGATAACCATTAAGGATACAGCGATTTGCACTACCGCGAGCAAGGCTTCATTCAAAGCGGGCGATGGGACTCGAACCCACAACAGCCAGCTTGGAAGGGCGACAGGATATCGCGAAAAAGCCCGGAAAACAAGCGGTTCCATGAATGCGCAACCACCGGCGCAACCATGCCCCGTGCCCGACCAAGATTTCGCAATCGTGGCCGAATTTTGGAGGCAACTTCCAGCGGCAATCAAGGCGGGCATTGTTGCGATGGTGCGCACGGCGATGCGAACTGGTAACGAGTCGTGATCTTTTTGCAATCTCCCGCTTCGAATATGTCCATCAACCATCGGTAGCGCGGACTGCAAGGATCGCACGACTATCGACGTTCAGCACCTGCGTATTATTTCTCAAAGCAAAGAGGGGGTTGCGCCAATAGGCGTGACCCCGCACTACCACTGTCGGCTTACTCACTTCAAGCGTTTGACGCACAGACGTCCAACCTTTGAAGTTGTATCCCGGCACATCCGGGCCATCGTGCATCAAAAGTAGATCGGGTTCATCGTCGGACAACCGCTTGACCGCGGCCGTGAAGTCCGCTTCTGTTCGCCTGAATGGACGCCGGGGGTTGCCCACGATGCCGGACAGACCGGCTACCTTTAGGCCATCAACATTGACGGCTTGGCCATCAAGCAAGTGAATCTGCGGCTGTTGGTTGAACGCCTTCACATGAGCCTCCGAAAAGCTAGGCCCAAACATATCGTGGTTGCCAGCCACACCGACTACCCACCTGCAGCAATTTGCAAATGCTTTCCACACGCTGCGCACATCGCCCGTACCACCGCGTTTATCCATTTCCGGCCGGGCGTAGAGGTCACCCACGAGAACTACGCCGATCCGGTCCAACGCCGGTATGGCACCGTGGCTCGCAAGCACCTGTAGTTCCTCTGCCAGCAATTCGCCAAGCAGACGCCCTGGTAAGCAGTCGTTGGGGCGAACTGCACGTCCTTGCAAGTCACCGGTAAACAGAATGGCGTCAAGCTTATTCGGCAATGCCGTGACAGTGGATTTCAGCACCTCCAACTGTTCAATCACGACCACCCGCTTCGTTGAAACGTTTTCGTACGCAATCCGACAGATCGGTTCAGGATGAATGGATACGATATGCATTTGATTCATTTTCTCGGCATGCGTGCTTTACTTTTGCATATGTCATACCATGCCAACGTTCACCTACAACATGGCGCCTGCCCAAGCCGCGCCGGGCAAAGCCTCTATCAGAGATTTCCGCACGACCTGCAAAGCCGTCGCGGCATCATATTCGACACCGGCTGCCAACAATGGCTTGATGTCAGCGAGGAAAATTCTGTCAAGTGATTTTTCATGCAGGTTTTGCTCAAATTGTGCACGGGACACGGTGCGTCCCGCCTGCTTCATATATTGCATGAAACAGGTGACGACCTGCCGCGGCTCGATCAATTTCCGATCCAGGCAAAGCCACAGATCGAAAAGATCGCGGCCCTTGCGCCGCTGGTACAATGCCCGCAGCTTCGTGCCCATCAGTTCATTGATCTGATAGGTCTTGACCTCGGCCTTGGCCGTGAGCCACGGATTCGCCACCACCATGGGTCGCGGTTGAAACCCCAGCACCGTGAAGTGCTCGCGGCTGTTGACTTCGATTTTTAGTCGTAACGGGCGCACCGGTGGAATTTCGGACTCAAATCGATAGACCAGTGAAAAACCGCCCTCGGCCCGCGCCCGACTCGGCTTTCCAAGCCACGGGTCAAGTTTGGACCGAATTGCGTCAATCAAGGAACCAGCCGCCCCCGGCTTCGTCTGCACCAAATCAATGTCTTCGGAGTATCGAACACCAGGTGAGACGAACAGCTTGTTGAGCGCCGTTCCGCCGCGCAAGGCAATCAGGTTCGATAGATCACCATCGCCGAACAACTCTACGACCGCACGCGACAGCACCAAGTCTTGCTCGACCTGTGCATCTTCAGACCACGGCGCTGCGGCCCGCCACGCAGTAATGTGGGCTTGCGGGATCATGCTTCAATCTCCACTGATGCGTTGAGGAGCAATCGCCACCTTTGATTCTCACGGGCGTTTTTGAACGGCTGACCCGGCCGAAGCGGCTGGAGCCGTTCAGCGCGCCGCGCAACCCACTGGTGCACCGAGTCCGC
Source organism: Planctomycetota bacterium (assembly GCA_021799715.1). The sequence continues at coordinate 18,237 of JAJYZY010000034.1, forward strand.
AAGAGGGCGACGCCGTAACAGATCAAGAATGTATCCCAAACGCTGGGCATTGGGAACGTCGCCAACGACCTCCAACGCGGCGACCAATCGCTTCGGGTTTATCGAAGCGGCCATCTGGCTAATCACCGACGCAACATGATCCATTTCGCCCGCGGCCCTGACGAACCGCAGCAGATCAACAACCGTCGTTTCAGGCGTGGACACCCGCATCATTCCCGTTGACGTTTTCATCTGCATGACCGCCGCCAGTGCCACATATTTGCTCGCGTAGAATGCGATTCGAGCGCGGCCCGCTTTCATGGGCCGCACTGGGCGATCCGTCAGCACCTGAAAAAACTGCGGCTGCTGGTGTGAGGCGCCGTGGAGCGCGGCCGCGCTCAACAGGCCCACGTAGTAAGGCAGCTTCATGGCCGTCATCAGGTCGTGGATGAACCAGGAAACCGGCGGTGAGCCGGCGGCGCGGTATTCCAGCGGGACGATGACGTAAAAATACTCTTTTGGCTGAACCAGTCTGCCCCGTTTGGCCGCCCGCTGGAGCGCTTTGCTGACAGCGGAGGCGGACAGGCCGCTGTCGCGGATCGCCTCGGTGCGCAGAAACGAGTACTGCCCCCGCGATTGCAACCCGTCTATCCATGATTCAAGCGATGCCATTGCCATTTCCAAATCAAAGAAACACTTTGCGTAAACCGGTACAAGTAGTCCGTTTATGCAAACTTATCATATCGGTGTTTCAAGGCTACGGCAAGAAAATCTCAAGGAAATTTCCTCGTGCAACTTGGATAACTCGGTCAGCGATCCCAGTTCCGGCAGTATTTAAGGTTATACTCCAGAATCTTCTGATAGTACGCGCCGGGATTCTCCTGTTTCTCCTGAAGCAGTTTCTCCACGCACTGGCACGCATTGACCATGATCCTCTTCATCTCGTCGTCGGTGATGCGGCTTAAGTCGGGATTTTCCAGCAGTTCCGATGACTCGCCCGCATGTAAGTCCTCAATGGGGCCATTGCGGAAAGCACAAGCGACAATGGCATTGGCCTCATCGCGCAGTGTGAAGCCGCCGGGGAAGTACTGCTCGACTGCTTTACGAAATGCTTCGTATCCATCACTCATTGCGATACCTTTATCGTAGCCCCACGGGACCCTTATACGTACCCAATCAAGCATCCATGGCACGGTATTGTCGCCATGATATTCGCCCCTCTTGTTTACGGTGCGCATCGCACATACCCGCCTCAACCAAGGTGATACACCCGGGCTAATTCCGTCAAAACATCTTCACGCGTGCCCTTACGGAACCCAAGCGCTTTGAGGTCAATATCCTCGCCGCGCATTTGGGCAATAAAATCGTTGAGGCCTTTCTTTATAGCAGCCGGAGCGGCGGGATCTGTCGTGGGGTCGAGAATCTGGAACAGCCGGAAAACATCGTTCTTGTGCTTCTTGATCATTTTGCTGTCGATCTTCTCCCCACTCTGCTCGCGCCGGGTCAGGTCGAGCCACGCCCGCGCTTTCAAGGTGATGAGCTGCGCCGGGCCGACCACGGGAAGTCCTTTGACCACCTGCCTGCCCGCTTGAATAAACCCGTAATAGTCGATATCCATGAGGATCGCCGAAAGACTGGACACATCCTCTTCCATCGGCAACGGGGTCAAATGACTTCCTGCCGCAAGCTGTAGCACATCCGGCCGCCTCGAAAATAGCTCTAGCACGAAGGGGTAGTTCGCATCCGCCGGCTTCTGGAAACGGTAAAACTGTCGTTGGCCAGTTGATTGTTCTTGGATACGGTAGCCACCGGCACGCACGAATCCCCAGAAGGCTCGGACGAACGCGACGTCCAGCGCCTCGGCGCACAGAACAATGTCGATATCCTTGGTGGCCCGGAATGAAAGCCCTACTCCGGTCATAGCGATGTCACATGCGGCGCCGCCGATGAGCACGTAGCGATCCGCATAGTCCCGGAAATGCCTGCGAAAAATGTCCAAGCCTTTTACCATCCGAGTTTTTCCATCATTTCTTCCATTGCAGACTCAATGCGTTCGTCGGGGTTGTCCTTCAATGAAAGATACAATGACAACGGATCGACTACATTATGTTCCGCGAAAAGCGCCGGAGAATAACTCCAGACCTCAATTTCGCAGGCATTTGGTTCCTGATTTGGCACCACGATGGCCTTACGCCGTTGCCGTAGCAGGTTCCATTCCTCCCGGGTCAAGGCATACGCAGTGTATGCCGGCGTTGCCAGCATGGAGTATTCGGCGAGAGCCGTGAGTCCCGCGCGGATTCTGCCGGCCCCGCTCTTGGCGTACTGGATAAACAGCCGTTTGTTCACCGGACTGCGCAAGAACGGCTGCGCCTTGGTCCATATTTCCCGCCGGTTTCCTTTGAAACGAAGGCGACGCTCCCGACCATGCACGGTCACGTCGCCCAGTTTAGCCGCCTCCAATTCGTCAAAGGCGCGAGTCATCGTCATCGCCGAGTATTTCAGCCGTTGTGCGGTCTCCAGCGGAA
>JAJYZY010000168.1 GCA_021799715.1 Planctomycetota bacterium
AGCGGTTGTTTTTGATGATGTGGATGTGAATACCACGGCGGCACAACTTGCGGCGGCGATTACGTTGAATACCGGTCAGGTCTGCTGCACCGCCACGCGCTGGATCATTCATGAGCGCATTTACGACCAATTGCTGGCCAGGGCAGCGGAAATATTGAAATCCACCCGCGTCGGGCCGGCCCTGAATCGCAACACGCAAATGGGGCCGCTGGTAAGCAAAACCCAGCAGGATCGGGTGAATCGTTATGTTGAATTGGGAATAAAGCAGGGAGCGGTCGCGGTGCTGGAGCCGGAAACATTGCGCATTGCCGACCATGAGGGTGGATATTACGTCAGCGCCAGTTTGCTCTCTGGAGCCAGCGACAATGTGTGCTGCCGCGAGGAGATTTTCGGCCCCAGCGCCTACGCGCTAAAATTCCGTGATGAGGAGGCAGCGATCCAACAGGTCAACAGCTTGTCCTACGGACTGGCCAACAGCGTGTGGAGCGCCGATTTAAAGCGGGCCAACCGGGTCGCGGAGCGGATGATAGCCGGTAATAGTTGGATTAACGCCCACAATGTATTTGCTTATGGCTTACCGTATGGCGGGGTGAATTTGAGCGGCACGGGCGGCGGTGTCAACAGCCCGGAAACATTTCATGATTACTTGCGCTCGCAAACCATTGCCCGACCCTTGACCTAATGACCTGAAACCCATTGCCATGCGCAGACATTCATACACCAACGCCGACTTGGCGAGCTTTGCAGCAGCATACGCGGCACTGTTGGGTGCCATCGGGAGCAGATTCGGCAATCATTGCTGGCGCTACCCGATGCGATTCTGCGGAGTTGATTTCACGCCGCAAACCCGAAAATTCCGCGAGACTTTTTTTTCGGATTCCCACGACGTTCACAGCCGATACGCTTCCATGGCCGAACCACCCATGATTCGATTCTGCTGCGCAATGGAAAGCGGCGCGATAAAGTCCTGAACGGTTTGTACCCACCGACTGTAGGAACTCGCCAGCAGGCATACGGGCCAATCCGTGCCGAACATGAGCCGATCCGGGCCGAAGGCATCGAGCACGACATCAAGATAAGGCTTTATATCCTCGGCGGTCCAATGCGCATGGTCGGCTTCAGTAACAATTCCCGAAAGCTTGCAATACACATTCGGACGTCGAGCCAGATCGGTTATGAGTTTATCCCACGGCGCGAGTACATGTTGCTTAATTTGCGGCTTGCCGATGTGATCGAGAACGAATATCTGATCGGGGTGCAGATCCACAAATTCAATCGTTTGCGGCAAATGCCGCTGGAAAATCAGGATGTCATAGACCAGATTGAACCGCCGCAACATTTGAACACCGCGGTTAAATTCCGTGCCGAGCATATAGCTATCATCCGGCTCGTCATGCAGAACATGGCGCAGAGCCTTGAGTTTGGTCTGGCTGCTGAAATTCTCCAGCCGAGATTCGATATCCGATGAGGCCAGCGGCAGCCAACCGACGACGCCTTTAATAAATTCATGCCGCTGCGCCAATTCCAGCAGCCAATGCGTTTCCTCAACGCTTTGTCGGGCCTGGACGCTTACAACACCATCAATCCCCGATGCACAAATCTCCCGCCCCAGATCAACCGGCAGGAAATCCCGTCGCAATACCGTCATATCGGCACTGATCCAGGCATATTGTTCCGCATTATAGCGCCAGAAATGGTGATGGGCGTCAATTTTCAATGCAAGACTCCGAAGAAAAACATTTGTTACGATGCGTGCGCGGCCGCCGGCCCCAAAAAGGGCGTCAGCGGGGATAAATCCGGATGCGGGCGGGCACCCTGTTCAATGAGATGCTCAACCGCGATTTTTGCCAGGGTTCGCGAAATGCGATCCCAGCGCGTTTTGGGATTGTGCAAAAAAGTCTGGTAATGCTGTAACGAAGCAAACAATGTTCGATCACGCAAGATGCCCCACGGCAATTCGGAGCCGGCATCGTGCAGCAATTTGGCCACATCATAATCTGCGTGCGGGTTTACCGGGGCCGATGCCAGAAGCATTTGAATTTGCGCCGGCACACTTTTCGGCCAACGCCGGACAATCTGCCCTCGCACCAGCGGCTCATTTTGAATAACCAATGCATAAAGATATATAGGCGTTGCTGCGGCGATATCGCCGTGCACAAGTTTATGATACTGCTGATCCAGATAATCCATCATAGCCACGCTCTGGCTGGTCAAAGCGCGGACATTGCTGATCTGACCCATGAGCACTGGATTTCGCCGCACCGGCAGGGTTTCTTCTATCACCAGCAGACGCACGGTGCGGGCCGCGGCCGCCACCTGCGCATAGCGCAGCAGCCGCATGGTCAATTGCACATCCGCGCGTTCCGCAAGAGCCGCAAAGTGCTCGCGATCCCGGGGTGGTGTCGCACCGAGATACGCCAAAAGCTGGCTCATGGTCCAAATGGGGCCTATTTCAACAATATTATCCGGAGAGACAAGCGCCATATAAGCAGCCAGCGCCCGCTGCGCTACGTCGGAACCGGCGCGGGATTGGTAGGTTAATGCGAAAGCTTTGATATCCAGCAGGCGGGCCAACCCGCGATGCGGTGTTTTTTGTGCGGACGTTAATAATGAATTGGCCAGGGTAATTTTGTCCGAGATGCCCCGCCGCATGGCCGCGAGAATTTGCGGTGCATACAAACGTTTATAACGCCGCCAGTCATCCGCAGAATACAGAGGTGGGAATCGTCCGGGGGCGATGGTGGGAACGTTTTGATTAAGCGTTAAATCCGGCCACAGGTCAGATACGGGAATCGCGGGTGGAAGCAGCGGATTGTCGGCCAGTGAATCGCCGGTTGAACTCGGTGCCGGCACCGAAGCAAGGCTCGTCCCGGCAAAGAACATGCACAGCAAAACCATGACCATCATTGAGAGCTGATAAGACTTCATAACATCCTGATTTTCGCACCAGTCGGACAATCCACTGTTATTATGCGATTGCGGCCGCGGATATCAAGGCTGCCAATGATAAAAGCGCTTTTGCGGCGGTGGGCGCGCTCAAACGGATTTATTGCGGCAACTTCAGAAAAAATTGGTCCACGACATCACACTTTCGTGAGAACCCAGGAAACTTCCAATGTTGATCCCGGCTTCATGCGCAATGAACGATGAAAACTTATGACGAGGCGATTATTGGATACGATTCCGGCGGCCTCAATGGCAATGCCGTCGAGCGAAACGCGAAGGTCTCTGGTTGGATCGGCCCCTTCCGTCGGAGTTATTCCGATTGTGAATTCAGATAATGCCAATTTGCCGGATTGATGCAAAACACGATGGATTCTCCTCACCCCGGAGTTCAAAGCAGAATACTCTCCCCAACCATTGGCCGTGCAGAACAAGGAATGGTGATTGGCTTGTGAAATGCGCGGAGTAAAACCCAGTGATCGGCGAATGGCGTCCCAGCGGAAGCCCTGTAAAGCCAGCAGCACGGACCAGACGCTTAGCGGACGGAAATAGTGATCACCGCATTCAACATGATCCCAGGGTGCCCGGCGATGAATGTATCGGTTGTATACGTCCGTGACCACCGTAACTGCCAGGTCCGTCCGGCCCAGATAAGCCAATGATGAGGCAAACATATATTCAATGCCGGACCATGGTCCGCTCCAGTAACCTTCACCGGCAGGAGTACCGCCGTGCGGCCAGAATCCGTTAATGTAAGCAATACCGTCATCCGGATGGACATAAGGCATGCCGGGGCGGGTTTTCTGCCGGCAATAGTGAAACGCCGCCTCATTGTGCAGCTTCACATGATCACGGGGCAGAATATCACCGAGATCGCAAAGGTCCGCATACCACTGCCCAACAGTGCCGGCTAAAAGAATTCCAGTGTTCTGGGTACCGGCCGCCACGTCACGGGCCATCTGATAATACTGTCCATTCCATAATTGGGATTCAAAGCTCTTTTTCCCATTTTCCAGCCATTGTGCATAATTGGCCTCCGTTTCTGCATCACCAAGCACCCGCGCCATGCGAATACCCGCCGCCAGTGCCGCCAGAAACATGCTGGAAACATAGGAAGTTGTTCCGTTCATGGGCCACTCGTCAAAGGTGGTGTCGGGGCCATGATCGTCGGGCAAAAAATCCTTGTTTTTATCGGTGCGCTGATCGTAGGCCATGGCTCTGGTAATGACGGGCCACATTTCGCGCAGATAGGCATGATCACCCGACCAGAGATAATCCCGGTAAACCATGAGGGTAAAGGCGGGCATGAGGTCTATTTTGTACCAGGCATCCGGATGTTCAAATGTGCCGGGGAAAAAGTGGGGCATTTCCCCGTCAGGCTTTTGATGGCGCGCGGTAAGCCGCATGGAGGTTTTTTGTTGATGCGGGAAAAGCAGTGAAATGGGATGCGATCCATAAAAGGCGACATCCAGCGTTTGCAGGCCGCAGCAACCCATGCCCTCCCAGACGGCAAACGTGCCATCTTTAACCCACCAGCTCTCCTTGTTGAGCGTCGTAAGCTGTGCATTGACGGCATCTTTGATTTTCGGCGGCATGGTGCTGTTATACAGCGCGTTTTGGAAAGCCGCGGTTCGATTAAATAGTTCCTCATGGCGCGGGGCTAATTCCCGTACAACTTCCAATGAATTGCTGAACCATCGGTTATAAATATGCCCGAGGAAATTAGCATTTCTTGAATAGTCATATTGGTTGGGGAAATTCCAGGTCAGGATAAATGTTGCTTTTTTTGTTTCACCGCCTTGCAGTTCCATGTTCACCG
>JAJYZY010000035.1:0-1943 GCA_021799715.1 Planctomycetota bacterium
GGTAGCGGCGGAAATATGGCGAATGTAACTCTCTCCCGCTTCCAGCATTCGCACTTTTGCCTGATCCACGTCAAAACCCATGGTGGTAAATCCGGCATCGGAAAACGCCTTGACCAGCGGCAGGCCGACATAGCCAAGACCAATGACTCCGACAGTCGCGCTTTTTAAATTGATGCGTTCAACGAGCTCCGGTACAGACCAGGTGGTATTTTTCATCCGCGTTTCCAAATTGAAGCTTATTTATCCGCCGGTACCGGCATGGGTACAACATGTTCAATGGCCTGATGCACTCGGGGGCCATCGGTGGCCGCCTGACGATGGGCCAGATACACCAGTCCCAACAGTACCAGCAATCCAATGATAATCTCAACCGGGTAGTCTGTATCCATAATTTGCTTTTCACCTCGAATGGGTATTACCAATTAATCACTACCGCACTACGCGCCGGAGATTTATTTCAGCGGCCCCTGCCGCGAATTGTGCATCTGCGCACCTTGAAAAAGCCAGCAGACAATCAGCAGAGGCACGCCTATGCACAACATCGCATCGGCGAGGTTAAATATCCACGGCCAGTAATGCAAGAGTATAAAGTCCCTTACCTTACCATGGTTAAATGCCCGATCATACAAATTACCCATCGCCCCGGCTAGAATCAGGCCCAGCGCAATATGCATGACCCATTGCCCCCGCTGGGTATTCATGAATACATAAACAACAAAGCCTATCGCCACGAGACTGATAAGAATAAAAAGCGGAGCCAAACCCGGCCCGACGCCGAATACCGCGCCGGGATTCAACGTTGTCCGCAGTTGCAGAACATCCGGAATCAGCAACACATGCCGTGAACCGGGCCCATAGCCAAGTTTGGCAAAAGCCAGATGCTTCGTCCACAAATCCGCCGTCAGCCCGCAACCGGCCACCAATGCAAACCGCAGCCATGCCGCAACCGAGGTACCCGCCAATGGCATCATAGCAGCATGATGCTGCGACCGGGATGCATCCGCTTTATCCGGCGTGGTTGAAACCGATGTTAATGGATGATCCATGATATGCCGCCCAGCCGGGATAATTCAGCCGATACCGTTCGACTGCTACTTCTATTCTAATGAAGATTACTCTGCCCGCCAAGGATGACATGCACCGCGGTGGTCAAAAATCTCGCGTCGGCCGAGCATTGGCGGATATGGCCCCACCCGATCCGCACAATCGTACACCGCTTCCGAATCCACCGGCAGTCTGTTCACGCAATGAACGGTATTGCGTGGTATGATTTTTGGCTCCCGGGTTCGGCATCTTGGCCGGTCGGCAATCCCAAGCCGTTATGATGCGGAATGCCACGGCACGCGAGGGCAATAAGCTTCCGGAACCGTTGCAACTATATTTGCGCGAGATTCACGCGGCCGTGCCGGATGTACCTCCGGTCCGATTGGATGGGAGCCTGTCCCTGCGTTGCCGGACACAAACTGAATCGTGAACAGATTTTCAGCAAACGGGGGCTGCGGCAATCATTGGCATTCATGAGCCGCCGAAATGATTAATCTTCTTCCTCATCGGCTGTTTCGACCGCGAAGCCATCTCCGCCGTTACGCAGTAACATGCCGCTCTCCAGCATGCGGGCATACTCGATGCAATACTTTGCCCATGGCTTGGCTTCCAGTCGGGCCTTGCCGATTGGTTTACCCGTGGCCACGCATACACCGAAGGAACCGTCTTCTATGCGGGCAATGGCTTCCTGAATTTCTTTCAGCAGTTCACGTTCGCTTTCAATGAGTCCAAGCGTAAATTCCTGCTCAAAGTTGTCGGTACCAACATCCGCCATGTGCATGGGACTGCTGGAATGATTATCCTGATTTCGGAAGGCTTCGCTTTCCATGGAACCGACATCACCAAGGATTTCCCGCCGCTTCTCCAGCAGAAGCGTCCGGAAATTTTCCAACTCCGCC
>JAJYZY010000035.1:1953-20679 GCA_021799715.1 Planctomycetota bacterium
TAGTTTCACCGCCGGAATTTTGACTCCCGCGCCGGCCTGCATCGCCGCGCCGTTGACCCCGTGCGATTTACCATTTATGGCTTTACCATTGATTGGCTTGGATTGGTGGGAACCCTTCGTACTACGATTTCCGGCAACTCGGCTTGACTCCGGCCTTGATGCGGCCTTCCCAACGCGAATAACTTTATACGCGGCCGGTTTGCTCAATGCTTTACCGGCCGTCTTCACATTGATTTTACTTATTGAGGGCTTTACTTTAGCCGCGGTTTTAGCCTTCGGTTTGGCTTTCAAGATTGTCCTCCGGGCCGGCTTCACCAACTTGGCTTTGCTCAATTTTTTAGCGGGCATGTAAACTCCATCAACTGCCGAAAACCAATTTTTCAACCGCCTTGGCCACCCGATTTTGCCATAAACCACGGGACTCGCCCGCGCAAGGTGCCAAGAATCATAAATATATCGGCATAACGCCTTTAAGTCAATCGGAACTCTTTAACATTTTTCATAAAATGCGTGCTTTCGGCCGCGCTATTCGGCGGGTGCTGCGCACCGGTGCGGGCTACCGCGCAAATGGCCGCAGCACCCCGATGACCACCCCTTGGATTGTCACATCGGAATCCACGTAAATCGGTGCCATTGCCTTGTTGGCGGGCTGCAAGCGTACGCGATTTTTTTCACGATAAATACGTTTGAGCGTGGCGGCACCGTCTGGAAGCAGCGCCACGACGGTTTCTCCATCCCTCGCTGTGGATCGCTGTTCCACAATTACCAGATCGCCGTCGGCGATATGATCTTCGATCATGGAGTCACCGCGGACGCGCAATGCGAACGTGCCAAATCGTGATGCAAACATATCTCCAAGACTGATTGTGTCTGGATTCTCCACCGCCTCAATTGGACGCCCCGCCGCAATCGAACCCGCCATTGGAAAATCCGTCGCCTGACTGTGCTGATTCCACGGTTCAGGCAGCTTCACTGCCGGATGCACAGTCAAAGAGCGAGCCCTGTGCGGTTCCCGATGAATCAGCTTTTTTCGCTCCAAGGCCTGAACGTGTTCGAATACGGTGACCTTGGATACGCCGAGCTGGTCGGCGAGTTCCTGCATCGTCGGCGAAAAGCCCTGCCGAAGACGGAAGTCCCGGATAGCGGTAAGAATCGCCAATTGTTTCGGCGTTGGTGTCATCGGTTTTCTCCATAATGTGGGGTTTAACTGCTTTTCCCGCCCCGGCATCCGCCATTGCGCGGCGCAATGTTCGATCAGTTGCCGATACCGGCACCGGCAGTTTTGCCAGCACCGGTTGGGCAAACGCCACAGCCTTTTCTGATGTGTACCGCTCCGCCACTGGCGGAGCCACTGCGGGCCGCAGCGCATTGATCCACGGTGAATATTGGCTTTCCCGCCGGCAGGTGGGACACGGTTCCAGCAAGTCAGGGCGAGATTCAATGCGATATCGCCGACCGGGATGAATTCCGAGAAACACATCGCGCATTTCCCGAAACAGCAATTTCAACGGTGAAAAAATTTCCCCTTTGGTGTCTTCCTGATTTTCCAACTGCTGCGGCCGATACCGATGTGCGTACCAGTCCACCACATATTCGCCGCCGGGGCCAAAACTGCACAACGGCACGTCCATGTGGCTTAATGAGCGATCAATGGCCAATCTCCCATCGGCCAGCAGTTTGCCGGTGTGAATGCGATATATTTTCATTCCGTTGCGATCACACTGCGACATGGGCGATGCGTGAATGGGCTTATCCCCAAGGGACTCGCGTTCGGTGGCCATACCAGATGTATTGGAATGTAGAAAACTGAAAACCATGATGCTGGACTCCTTTCCATTATTTGATCGGCAACCCGACCTGCCGCAGCGGCAGTCGCCAATTAGCTCAAAGTACCAATCCTGGTGCTCCTGGTGCTCTGTCTTATAATATGTCGGATCATGAGGACCTCTTCCTTGAGAAAATCCGTAAGGCATCTGTTTGGATACTATACAGAACATTTTACGAACGTCCAGTGGAGTACGAGATTTTTTGTAATTTTTATTAGAAAAAGCTGGATTTTCGCAAAATAGGACGAAAAATGAGGAAGATCGTCTATTATTGTTGTTTTACGAACGCATATTTCATTGTTACGATATACCAGTGAAGTGGTTGCGTGACGAATTAGCTGTGAAAACCAAGGAATATCAAAAATTAATTATCATTTGTTGAAACATTTCGGGTCAACCGAAGTATAATGATTCAGGGTGAGACTGATAACAGAAATGAGGAGTTCACCATGAAACCAACGCATGTACATCCAATTTTGGTTGCACCAACGGTAATCTCCGGACAACGGGCAATGGGCAAGCGCGGCCGCCTGAATTGGTCCGGAGTGTTGATGCTCGCGGCCATTGCGTCTCTGGCGGCCGGCGGCGTTGCACAATATGTTACAGCGCAGGTCATGGTGCAAACCGGTAATGCTCTGGACGCAAATAATCAGGTGGGTTCCGGCGGCAGCAATAATCCAATCCCCGGCTACGTGCCCATGAATCCCAATGCCGTGGGATATGCCAATTCCAATACCGGCACGTACAGTTCCGTGCCCCGGGTAAATTATCAGGTTGTACCGGTAACCCTGCCCGATGGTGCCACAAGTTTCGCTCGGATTCCCCAAATCGGGCAGTCTTCTTTCGGAACCAACGTACCGGCTTCAGCCGTGCCTCTCTATAACGTCAACGCCATCAGTTCGGGCATACCAAGCGCCATGGTCAATTCCGCGCTGGGATCCCAAGGCCTTATGCGTTCACAGGGTGCACTGGTTCAAAATCCGGTGGGCATGGGTGCCAATCCATATTCCCCCTATGCGGTCAACGGCCAGGCTTACACCAATCCGGCCTATGCTTCTCCGTATAACGCGCAGAATCCGGCGGCCCTGATGCCCGGTACCGGCATTTCCGCTTATACCACGCCCGGCTCACCTGCGGTTCCGATGGGTTCAACAAACGGTGTTGTGGGACAAATCAGCCCGCTATTTGGCTTACGCCAAGTCAGCGTGCAGCAGCCGATTTCCGGCCAGCTTACCAACCCGTTCGGCGTTGCATCCGGAAGCAACAAACTCTCCGGCCGGGAAACGCCATCACAAAACCAAAACTCTTTCAACAGCTTGACACCGATTAATGTTGGCACCAGTCAGGCCACCAATGCCCAGGCTATTAATGGAAATGTCAATACGTTCAAACCCGTCCACCCCAACGGGCAGGCGATTAATGGTTCGGTCAACAACAATAATGGACCCGGAAAAATCAACGGCGGCGGACTCTACGCGCAACTCATGACGGAATTGGCGGGAGGAAAAGCGACCAACATCACCGCTCCGGGCCTGCCCGGAAAACCCGCTATGACCCTGACCAATTTGACGCCGACATCCAATTCCAACACCCTGACCATCGACCCGATCACTGGTCTGCCCATTGCCCCGATTACATCCAAACGCCTGATCGGCGTTTCCAACGGCTCCGGACAACCAACGCTCATTAACACGCCCAAAGGTCCAATGGAAACCATTGTGCCGTCCGGAATCAGCGCTAATGGCAATATCTCCAATACGCTGACAACGCAATTACAGGCCGGCCAGAATATCGGCATGTTGAACTCCCTGGCCGGCGGCACACCGGGCAACTTCGGCCATTTGATGCGTCGCGCTGAAGCTGATCAAAAGATCGGGCGTTTTGTATCTGCCATTGAGAACTATCAAAGTGCTATTGAATTGCAGCCCGGCAATGCCCTGCCGCTGATTGGACAAGCCAATGCTGAACTGGCCGCCGGCCTTTACCAGAGTGCCGCATACAATTTGAAGTTTGTCTTTGGACGCCATCCGCAGTTAACCGCGCTGCGGTATGACGTCAAAGCCCTGTTGCCCGCAACATCTCTGCACGCAGCGCATCGGCAACTTAGCCGCATGTTGACACAGAAAAGTGATCTGGCGGCATTTTTATTGGCTTATCTGGACTATCAGACAGGCCGCACCACGGAACTCAAATCCACCTTGCATCAATGGGCCAACTGGAAAAACAGCGGCCCATGGCCCATGATTCTCCGGAAAGCGTGGATCAAAGCGGATAATGGCAAAGCCGCTGGCCCAGCGGGATCGGGGAAGCCGTGACCCAATTCGATACCTCCCAAACCCAGGATCACGGCACCTTGCCCGTCGGCGGGGAATCCCTTCGCGCCGATGCGCTGCCGGCAACCGTGGGCTCTGCAGTGCGCGCCGGGCTTGACGCCCCGGCCCGCCTGACCGACTACATTGACTCCGCCACCCTGCAGGACATTCAGGATTCACTGGCATCGGTGGCGCGCGTTAAAGCCACCATTCTGGATGATCAGGGTGTCCCCCTTACGCACACCACCGTCAGCAAGCGATTCCAGACCCGATCCGCCGCTATTGCCGCTTCGCACACGGCCAAAGGTGATAGCAGCCTGGATCAACCCTTTTCCGCTCCGATTGTGGTCCGCGGACAAAGATTGGGCAGTATCGTGATCGAACCGGCTAAAGCCGCGCCGGTACGCGCCGCCGCCATTAATGAGCTGGCCGGCAAACTGCAGCTTCCGCCCGCGCAGGTGCGTACAATTATTGACGCGGTTAATCAGGAATCGCTGGTGCAAAGAACCGCCAGCGTTCAATTTTTATATCTTCTGGCCAACGCGATATCGCGCCTGTGTGAACAGGAAATTCAGTTGCGGCGCCGCATTGTTGAACTATCCACGCTTTTCAATATCTCCAACATGCTGACCGAAGCGCGCGGCCTGCAGCAGACACTTGATCGCGTCACATTCAGCGTTACCGAAGCTCTAAATGTAAAAGCGTGCTCGCTGCGCTTGCTTGACGATCAGCGCGATGAAATGGTCATCAAAAGTGTGTACAACCTCTCGGATGCTTATTTGCGGAAAGGCCCTATTATGCTGGGCCAAAGCGGGATCGACCGCGAGGCGCTGGAAGGCAAGGTGGTTTACATTCCGGATGTTGCGACCGATCCCCGAATCATTTACCGCGATGATGGCCGCCGTGAAGGCATTGTTTCAGTTCTGTGCACCGCGCTGATTTATAGAGACCGTCCCATCGGCGTTCTGCGGGTCTATTCCGCTGAACGAAAGGAATTTTCGGATTTTGAAGTCAAATTGCTGCAGTCTATTTCCGGGCAGGCCGCCGCCGCCATTGAAAATGCCCGGCTCCAGCAGGAAACCGTTGAAAAGGAACGGCTGCAGCGACAGGTGCAGATTGCCGCGGAAGTCCAGCGCCGCATGATTCCCGCGGGAGCGCCGGTAGTCCCCGGATTTGATATTGCGGCGCTCTATGCTCCCTGCTTTGAACTCGGCGGTGATTTTTACGACTTTATCGAATTCGGCACATCCACTTTGGGAATTGCCGTGGCCGATGTGGTGGGGAAAGGCTTGCCCGCATCACTTTTAATGGCGTCCGTCCGCGCCGCCATCCGCGCTTACGCCAATGATATTTACGACCTTGATGAAATTATTGCCCGCGTCAATCGGGCCATGGTCGCTGATACCCGCAGCAACGAATTTATTACCCTCTGGTATGGCACATTGAATTATTCACGTCGGCAGCTCACATATTGTGCCGCCGGACATGATCCCGCCCTGCTGGTGCGCAACGGCACGATTCAGGAGCTTTCCGCCGGCGGCATGGTACTTGGCGTGGACCCGTCCGAACGTTACATCAAAGAAGTCTTACAATTGCAACCCGGCGATCTGATTTTTATTTACACCGACGGTTTAAGCGATGCGGTAAGCTTCAGCGGCGAGAAATTTGGAAAAGCCCGTGTGCGTGAAACTCTCCTGCGCTACCGGGAATGTACCGCTGAACAGATTTGCCAAAACATGATCTGGGAAACCCGCCGCTTTGTCGGCCTCAATCGCCGCACCGACGATACGACTCTGGTAGCTGTGCGCGTCACACAGTAACACACGAAGTTGCACCGCATAACCGTCCATGGCGTGTTAACCGGAAAAGCTCATCGTGCCAATGAATACGCATAAGACCATGACACAACGATCCCGTCCCTCGTTAATCCACAGCGGTGAGCGGATTATTGGGGGTGCAATAGCTTGACGCGGAAGCGTCAAGTTGGATGCGAAATGGCGTGTGGATTGTCGCCGCAGCCCCGTGCGGCACCACTGACGCCCATCGTCACGAATGAAATTGGATTCCAGAGACCTACTTGCGCATCCGGATATTTTTGGCACGGCTGGTTCATCAACCCTGCGGTGCCGGAGGTACATTTCAATGATCAATGACCAGTGCGGTCCGGTTAAAACATCACCGAAGTGGGCCGCAGGCCTGGAATGACTGTTTCTCCGAATCTCCCCCGGCCAACACAACGGCAGTCAGGTCCGATCTATTGAGTCTTGGAAAACTCATCTCTGAGCTTTGGCAGAGTTTATGGATGGCAGAATGGCGATATCTTGCAAGAGATATGCGTACTTTTGCAAATCAGGCACGTTGCTGTAATTTTTGGGGCAGGGCGTTTCCACTGTCGGGAAGCTGCGCGGAAACGGCGAAGTTACATTTGCACATGCCCTGGAGGAAATGGGAGCAACTCGCGGAACTTCGGGAATACTTCTAATGTGTGATCAAAACCTCCGATTTTTGTATGATTGGCGGTAATAATGGAATTGGGCGGAGTGACGATTTTGTAAATCTCCGTCTTCATCCGGTAACTGGCCCCATCGCGCGGAATATGCAGGTGGGTTAACGTTCAGTCGCGGAGAAACGTATCGTGCTTTTGTCTGGAGGCCATGTCTGAATTACCGAATGGTAACTTATTGTTTGATGGCGATCGGCGGGTTCGGCGCCATGATTGGCGCGTGTGCTGATGTCCAAAGCGCCAATGCTTCGGCGGCCGAATCTCCACAGGTCATTCTTCAACGCCTTGGGATGCGGCCCATTCATGTGCACGATCCATCCCCGATCATTCGGTGCGGCGGCGTGCTATGGATTTTTTCAACCGGGCCGGGAATTATTTCCTATCATTCGACGGATATGCGGAACTGGAAACCCGGTCCGCGCGTATTTGCGCAACTACCGGCATGGGCGCATCAGGCGGTACCGGGCAACCATAATTTTATATGGGCACCGGACGTTATATTTCTGCATGGACGATATTTGCTTTATTACGCGGTTTCCACTTTTGGAGCAAAGCGTTCAGTCATCGGCTTGGCCACAAATAAAACGCTCAATCCAAAGAGTCCGGAATTTCATTGGATAGACCGGGGTCTGTTGATCGGATCAGACAGGCGGGACAACTACAATGCCATTGATCCGGGTGTGATTTGCACCGCGAACGGCAAGCTTTGGATGTCCTTCGGATCGTTTTCATCCGGAATAAAACTCATGGAACTTAATGCCCGCAACGGCCTGGCCAACGCCGTCCACCGCCGCATTTATTCCCTTGCGTGGCACCGCACCATTGAGGCGTCACAAATTGTCCATTACGGCACATGGTACTACCTGTTTGTAAACTGGGGCTATTGCTGCCGGGGTGTTCACAGCACCTACAATATCCGCGTTGGCCGCAGCCACAGTATCACCGGCCCCTATGTGGATGCGCGCGGAGTCAACATGCTTAAAGGCGGCGGCACGCTTTTTCTTAATTCCATCGGACCATTCATCGGACCGGGGCAGGCGGGCGTATTTAATAATCATGGCGTGCTTTATTTCACGTGTCATTTCTACAATGGCCTGCTGCACGGGTATTCGCAGCTAAGCGTGATGCGCATGGTATTTAACAGCAGCGGTTGGCCGAAGCTTGTACCGTGGCGGACGGATACGCGATCCGGTAAGTAATAGCCCCCATCCGGGGTCGCGGCATTGGCGGGGCCGTCCGTTGGATCCTTGATCGCCGAGAACCGGCCCCGGCAATGGACACGTTGGCACACCCAGCCGCCCCGCCACACCGGGACGAAAGGAAAGAAAACTTGTACCAAATGCGCTAAGGCCGGGAATAAGAATGACGAACGGCCGGGCCCGCATTAGAATAAGATGGCAGATGGATACATGCACATTGGAACTTAAAATACCCCGTCCGGCGCGAGCTTTGTTTGCGGGTCTGTTTGTCAGTCCCGGTAACTGGCGGCATCGCGATGACGTGCGCCCGGATTTTGAAATCATATTTGTCCGGCGCGGTGAATTGGCCATGTGGGAGGAGCAGCGGAAGTTCACAGTACACGCCAATGAGACCCTGCTGCTATGGCCGGACCGCAAGCATGGCGGATTGCAGGTACATGATCGGAGGCTTTCATTTTACTGGCTGCATTTTTCCTTATCCGGTTCAGTCGGCAAAGGTGCCACGCTTTCAACACTGCCCCAGGTAGGATCACCCGCCCGCCCGGACCGCCTGCAGGAACTTTTCCACCGCTTCCTGTCGGATTTTGGGGCAGGCGATGACTGGAAATCCGGTCCGCTGAACGATCCGCGCGCGGACCTGCTGCTTTTGCAGATTCTGGCGGAAGCGGCAACGCAACACGGCACGGAGCAATCCATCCATGAACCGGCGCTGGCGCAAAACATCCGCGCTTTTATTGACGCCCATTTCTTTGAACCCATCGGCCCGGCTGATGTGGTCAAATCGCTGCGGTACAGCGGTGTTTATCTCCGGCAAACATTCCGCCATGCCACGGGCCTTACATTAAGCCAGGCGATACAAAATCGCCGCATGCTGGAAGCCCGGCGGTTGCTTCTGGAAACAACGCTTACACTGAAAGAAATTGCATTTCGATGCGGCTTTGATGATGAGGGATATTTCTGCCGCGTATTTCGAAAAAATGAGGGGGTTAATCCAACCGCATTCCGCAACAGCCGGCTGAAGCTTCCCATTAATGTCATATAATCATGTCTTAGACATCAGCCAATGCTCGCCGGGCCTTCGGTGAAACGCGGCGTGCCAGAGAGCGAATATGCACGGTGACCACCAGCGAAAGCAGCACCGCGATCGCAAAGAGATAGATGCCGATTTCGGGTGACGCCTTCAAGGCTCCACCCGATTTTGCAATAACCACGATCATGGCCACAACAAATACGTCAAGCATGGACCATCGCCCCAGTATTTCAAGCCACTTGAAGGCGCGCAATCGCTGATCATCGGTGAATTTTCCCAACCAGAGTATCAGCAGGGTGCAAAGCTTGGCAAAAGGGAAGAATATTGAAAAAGTCAGCAGGATCAGCCCCAGGCTGTAATGTTGATCCCGAAACAGCCCGATGGTTCCCGACCACATTGAATACTGACTTTTCCAGAACACAAATTTCTTAATGGATAAGACGGGTAAGCATTGCGCGGTTATCAGAAGTCCCAGCAGAAGAACCAGATACACCAGAATATCCAACCGTTTGGGGTAAAATTCTCGAAGAGATTTTCGCGCTGCCTGTGCCAATTACAATCACCTTGTCCAACCGTTGGAAATAACGTCCCATCTCGGCTTAAAGCCGGAGTTTGATTATAGCCATTGCGGCCAAGCAACACACGTGGCGCTGAATCATCGTCAAAAGTTAAAGCCGGTGGAATTCACAATTCCCACAACTCCGTATAGACTACGCACGCTTCGACAGCACCGGGCGCGAACTGATGGCGAACGTTCCGGGGGCGAAGTGGCTTGTGAAAGTGTCGGAGGGGGCCGATGCCGAACTGGACTAAAAGGCAGCGGATCCGGAAGGCACCCGGCAAAGCTTGGATATGGGAATCATTCATGCAGGCGTACAGACTCAAGCATCAAACAACGCTCGCCGCAATGGCCCGCGCGCGGGGCTATATTGCCGCGGCAGCCTGTCTGGCGGTGCTGGCAACTTCCGCACGGATGCAGGCACAGACGGTTTCGACGCCTCGTGCCCCCACAACCGCGCCCGCCGTTGCCCCCCCGCCTCATCGCCTGCCGACAAAATCACAAACCCCCAGCCCATTTAATGGCTGGCCTGTAAAGAAGGTGGAAATTCTCGGCAATGTGCCCGCCGACCGCACGCTGATTCAAAACCAGATTCGCGTGCTGCCGGGGTCCGGCTATAACCGCGCCGAGGTCGGGGTGGATGTGCGATCCATCGCGTCGCTGGGCAGATTTTCCTCCGTGCGGGCTGATGTCATTCCCACCGCTGATCATCAGGTGATCATCCGTTACATTGTAAAAGAGCGACCCGTCATTCGCACCGTGCAGATCGTCGGCAACCAGCATGTCAAAACGTCGAGCATCTTAAAATCGCTGATGGCCCATCCGGGCGGCGCGGTAGATCCATTTATTTTTCAGACCGACCGACACGATATTGTCCGGCTGTATCACAGCAAAGGCTTTCTTTTTGCCCGCGTAAGCGTCAATCAAAAAGATTTATCCGATGGCGTGGTGCAATATCGCATTACCGAGGGGCCGCGGGTTTATATCAACAAAGTCTCGTTTGTGGGAAACAATTACTACCCGGACTGGTTTCTGCATTTTAAGACCGATGTAACGGCCCGCTGGAAATTATTCTGGCTTATTCCAATTCATGACGGCGTTTTGCAGCATTCGGATCTGGAAACGGACCTGGTCACTTTGCGTGATTTATGGCTGAAAAAGGGCTTTTTGGATTGCCGCACATCTTATAATTTGAAATACACGCCTGATTTGCATCATGTTCAGGTGCAATATGTGATTCATCCGGGCACACGATATCGGATCGGCCGCGTTATTTTCAAGGGAAACCATGTATTAACAACCGCCGAATTGATGAAAGATGTTACCATGCCGCCGGGGCATTATTATGACCGGGGGCTGATTGCGGCCACGCAGCAACGCATCGCCGATATTTACGGCAAGCTCGGCTATATTTACAGCCGCGTGGTACCGTCCTTCGCCTATACGTCCAAACCGGGTTACGTGAACTTGGTCATACGCATTACCGAAGGGCAGACCTATCGTGTGGGCCGCATTATTATCCGGGGCAACGCGAAGGTGGAAGATCATGTGGTCCGGCGGGAGGTACGGCTGTATCCCGGCAAACTTTACGATACCACGGCGGTGCGGCGTTCCATATCCCATATACAGGATTTGGGTCTTTTTAATCACGCCAATATCACGCCCATCGGCAATCAGCCCAACACCCGCAACGCTCTGGTGAATCTGGACCAAGGTCAGACCGCGCAATTTAAGATCGGCGCGGGGGTATCATCCGATGCCGGGCTGATCGGGCAAGTCAGCGTGACGCAGAAGAATTTTGATATTACCGATACTCCCCATTCCCTTGGTGAACTATTGCGCGGGCAGGCCTTCCAAGGCAACGGACAGTATTTTAATATTACACTTGAACCCGGCACGGTGTATCAGTTGTACCGGGTCACATTCGGCGAACCGTATCTGTGGGACAGCCCATACAGCTTCCGCAACAGCGCCTATTACTTTACCGAATATTACAACACTTATAACATCAACCGACTGGGCGATCGCGTGACGCTTGGCCGCCGACTCACCAATCATCTGGAAGTCACGATGGCCTTCCGCTGGGAAGATGTGAACATCAACAACATTACCGATGTCGGCCCGGCCGGGTACGACCCCAATGAACCGGACGCCGCACCGGAGATATTCGCGCAGGCGGGCTATCATTATTTAAGCAGCATTAAGCCGGCAATTGTATTTAATAATACCAACAGCAGCATTTTCCCCACCCGCGGCGTGGTGGCGGGCGTCTCCATGGAACAGTTCGGTGCCATGGGCGGAGCCTATACGTTTACCAAATTTGATGTCTTTGGGACCTATTATCATACGCTGTACACCAACCTGTTCGGCCAGAAGACGGTGTTGATGCTGAAAAATGATTTCGGCTTTATTCCATGGGGGACATCCGTATTTTTTGAGCGGTTTTACGCCGGCGGCATCGGATCTTTACGCGGTTATACCTATCAGGGCGTTACCCCGCGTGACGGCCCGCTGCAAGACGGCATCGGCGGCAACTTTATGGACGTAGCCACCGCGGAAGTCAATTTTCCTCTGTACAAGAAGATTCTGCGCGGCGTGGCCTTTGTGGATGCCGGCGATGTTGAACCCAACGTCCATCTCGGCACCACGGTTGTTGATGCCGGAGTCGGCATTCGGGTGGTATTGCCCTTCTTCGGGAAGCTGCCGCTGGGCATTGATCTGGCGTATCCGATCCATCATACGCAGAATGATCACATTGAATATATCAGTTTCGCACTGGGCATTCCGATGTAAGGGTTTCCCGGCGAATGATATTTCTGACATTCGATTGACATCGGTCAGCAACGGAACGTGCGAGGTTGATTGCCATGCCAACACTAAAACGAAAAACAATCAGCGCTTTCATTCCGGTTGTTTTAATTGCCGCACTGCTTGGAGCAAATTCGAATGCTGCTTTGGCCGCCGCTGGAAAGCCGCCAAGTCTGGCTGTGCTGCCGTTTGTTCCGGCCACGCGCAGCGCCAAAACACTGGCGCAGCGCATGCGGTTTGCCGTGGCAAAAAAATTGTCCCGTAATGGTCATTACAAGCGTGTGGCGGATCATAATGTCAATATGATGATTGACGCCCTGCAGATACCCTGGACGCCGCCGGTCACTACCGCGGATATTCAAACCGTCATTAAGGCGCTGGCGACAGATCAAACCGTCGCCGGCTTTGTGAACGGCCGCCGGCTTACCTTGGAATTGTTTGTCGGCACCAAATTAACCAGAACCGTTGCGGACACCATTCCACCCGATAATACCAGTCCGAGATTAACCATTGAGAAGATGCTCACCAATTTGTGCGATGTGCAATTTCATCACGTGCGATCCTGGCAGATTGATCCGAGTCCGGCATTGGAGAAAATATTCAACAAGCGTCCGAATCTGGTAAAAGATGCCGATTTCGGCGGTGCCGAAATATCTGGGGGCCGCGCAGCAGATTGGGATGTTTTTCTCTTCAAGCAGGACTACCACCCCATACTGATTTCAAAAAGTGCCGCCAAGACACTCGCCGCCAATCATGCCGCGATTGTGCCGCAAAGCGTCGTTTCACCCCATGCCACGGGATTTTGCCTGATGTTGCGCACCAATCTCGCCATTGCCCAAAGCAATGGTCTGGCGTGCGAAAGCACATGGATACCGGTAATGCAGGGTGATCGATACCGATTCATCGTGCAATATCATAGCAATGGCCCGAGAATTCGGATATTTATCAATGGCTTTGCCTATCATCCTGATCAGTTCAGCAGCGCGGATAATCCGGCAAGCCAACGGCGCGAAATATATCGGTGTCAGGTGTTGCCCGTGGGGAAAAATAACGGCTGGAGCCGGACGGGTATCGACTTTACGCCGCAATCGATAAAGGCTTTGAGGAAAAAATATCCCATTCGCTGGGTTCGCATCGACTTTTACAGTTATCTCAACGCCGGTGATGCATTTTTCCGCGATGTAGAACTTAAAAATATTACCGCGCATGGCAAGGCACGCTAAAACAGCCCTGCCATTCAGAAGCGCTTTCGCATAGCGGCTCCGTTGAGGATACGCCACGGCGAGCATTGGAGAAGACGTAACTGTTGACGGGGCTTTAACCGCGAAAACCCAGCGTGCTCATGAACGATGAATATAAACAAGGCAATTCCACCATCATGGCACAGTTCATTGAGCAACCGTGATACCGCCTCATCCGATTGTTGATGGCGCATTAGCTTGATGCGGAAGCGTCAAGTTGGATGCGAATTTGCGTTGTCGATTTTCGCCGCAACCCGTGCGGCACCATTGATGCCGATGGTCACGAATGAAGTTGAACTTCGCCTATCACACGCCATTGAGCACCCAATCGTGATGCTTCCGCATGACGCTACGGCTGGTACGCATCGTTAATCAACCTTGCGCTACCGGAGGAGAATTTCAATAACCAACAGCCGAACAACGAATGGTTACAAAACGGATCATAAGCCGCACCGCTGGAGAGCGTTTATTGCCGCACAATACCGACCGGCGCGGCGAGCAGTACGTTATCCTGCCGCAGCACATGGATCAGTTCATACATTTGCAACATCGTTTTGCGATACGATCTCGGCAATCCAGCCATCATCATATTCAGGCCGGCCGGAAGTTGCGCATCAATTCCCAGCCTTTGACGAATGACCTGGGCAAGACTTTGTGCCCGCGGATAAATCAGCACACGGTAGGAGCCGCTGATTTTTCCATCCTTTGCCGCAATAACAATTGAATCATGCAGTGAACCCACGCGATCCACCAGTCCCTTGCTTACCGCCATGGAGCCGGGAAATAGTCGCCCGCGGGCCACTTTCTGAATATCCGGAATTTTTTTACCCCGCGACTGCATGACCCTGCGGGTGAATAGCGCGTAAGTCTGTTTCATCATGTGGGTGATAAACGCGCGTTCTTGCGGTGTAAACGGCGTCGTGCTGTCAAACATTGCCGCATGGTCGCCAATGGAGAACGTCTGGACATGAAGTCCGATTTTCTTAAACAATCCGCCTAGCACCACCTTTCCACCCACCACACCAATGGAGCCGGCAATGGTACCTGGATCGGCAATGATCTCCCGCCCCGCGGTGGAAATGTAGTAGCCCCCGCTGGCGGCTTCCGCGCCCATGGAAACCAGCAGCGGCTTTTTTCGCCCCGCGGCATGCAGAATCCGCCAGATTTCCTCGCTGGCCTCCGCTGATCCACCCGGCGAATCCACCCGCAGCACGATGGCTTTCACCGCGGAATTTTTCAACGCTGATTTTACTTCCCGCCGAATCCGGGCCGGCGTTACGATATCGGCGTTGTAGCTGGTGCCGGGTGAATCATCGGTGATAGTCCCATCGGCACAGATAACGGCAACCGCCGGCTTTTCACTGGAACGCGCGTGGCGCGGCGCGCCCAGCATCTGCAGAAGAGCCAAGGGGCTGCTTAAATCCATGGGGGAAACTTTTTTTACGCCATAGTGGGCGACGAGTGTCGAGGGGCCGTCAAAGTCGGTCTGTATCCATTTTTTTATACTCTGCCGACTTTCCAGTTGATCAACAAAGCCCTTTTTCCTGGCGCTGTTGCCCTGCATCCATCCGGTATTAATGGCGGAAACAATCTGAGAATGCGTGAGATGCGGTCTGTTTTTTTGAATCGTCGCCACGATCTGCCCATACCATGCCGAAACCAATCGGTTGATCTGCCTGGCAAATGCCGGGCTGGCAGCATTACGGGTCATCGGCTCTTCGGCACCCTTGAATTTACCAATCTGCACCATGTCAGCCTGCAAATCCAATTTATTCAGCAAGCCTTTGAAGAACATCAATTGAATCGCCACGCCGGGTAAAAACAGATCCCCATGCCGGGACATGACGGCGTCGTTGGCATAACTGGCCAGGAGGTAGGTGTTGGTATCAAAATCGGGCGAGAACACCGCCACCTTTTTTCCTTTTGCCCGCAGGTTGGCGATCAGTTCACCAAGTTCCTGCGATTGGGTTAAAGATAGATCAAAGGACCGGAGATTTAAAAATACGCCTTGAATAGACGGGTCATTGGCCGCACGCAGCAACTGGGATATGGTCTGAGTTAATGACGATTGTTGACTTGGCCCCATGGTCAACCAATTGAACGAAAAGCCACTGGGATGCTCCTGGAGTTGACCTTCAAGCGTTATTTCAGCGATGCGATTGGAGGCCGTTGCATGCGGCGCATCGGCCAAGGCCAATGTTCCCAACGCCGTCGCCGCCACGGCAAAAACAAGCTTCCGACAATCAAAGGTTTTAAACATTGATGCGCTCCAGAAAAAACGGCCTTCGAATAACCGACGTTGCTTATTGTAGCCTGCCGCCGGCCAAAAGCCGAATCGCGGCAATTTTAACAAACCGATGAATCAGGTCCGGCGGATATCCAGTAAAAATGCGACGACGAAACCGAACAATACCAGGATAATAAGTGGAGCGCGGATCACGTTAAAGCGGGCGATATTGATGATCCATGGCACCGGGGGAACCGGTTGCGGCTCAATGGGTTTGATGGCCTCATCAATAAGACTTTGAACATCGCGCGGGCGGGTGTCATTGGCCAACGGCAACACCTCTTCACTGGGGTTCACGATGTTCAATTGCCGATCAGCCAGGCGCTGCATCAGGCGCGGATCCGTATCCGCAAGTTTTAAGAAGCGATTTTGCAGGGCAATTTTTTCATTGATTAAAGCCAGCGTGGCGCGGAGATTGTTTCGCGTTACTTCGGCCTGGTGCATATCATGAATTGCCGGCGACAGAATAATAAGGGCCACGGCCAGCAACGATGCCAGTAGAACAGTCCAACTGATGACACCCACACTTAAGATCAATGGCAGAATTAAGAATCTGTTTGTGTGCTTCATGCGACGCATTGGCAACCATCCATCCGAAGACCATCCATGGCTTAGACATATTGTGCGCGAGCCGGGGAATTCTGTACAGCACTTGAGCGCGCCGGAGCCGCCATGGTCGAATCATCTGGCGGCAGGCTTTTCTGCCGCATGGTGGAACCGATGCTGCCGAAATGCCGACAACCGATTAAAATAGTTCGCTGCGGCGTGCGGTCGCCGCGGCAACATCGGCTTACATTGTCTGCACCCCGCGCCGGAAATGCGTGTTAGCATACCGGCGGATATGGAGCACCATGGCACATTTGAGACCACTGGATCTGTTGGTTGTCGGGGCATATTTTGCATTGGTCGTGACGACCGGGATGCTGATGAGCCGTCGAGCGGCACAGGGGATGGAAAGCTATTTCCTCGCGGGCCGGTCATTATCATGGGTGCTGCTGGGCATTTCCGGGATGGCCTTATGGTTTGACTTAACCGGCACCATGCTGATTACATCATTTTTGTACCTTCTGGGCCCGCAGGGGCTGTTTATTGAGTTTCGTGGTGGTGCCGTACTGGTGTTGGCGTTTATGCTGGCGTTTACAGGCAAATGGCATCGCCGGTCGCAATGTCTGACGGCCGCCCAATGGTACACATTCCGTTTTGGAGAGGGACGGGCGGCGGAACTGGTGCGGTTTCTCACCGCGTTAATGGGCATTATTCTAGCCATCGGCATGCTTGCTTATCTTGTGCGCGGCGCGAGTCTTTTTCTCGGCATGTTTTCACCCTTTTCACCGATTGCCACCACCGCGGTGGTCATTGCCATTGCCACCGTTTACACCATGTTCGCGGGATATTACGGCGTGGTGGTAACCAACTTGATTCACGGAACGGTGCTGATTGTGGCGTGCATTGTCGTGGCCTTAATCGCGTGGCACAGTATTGCCGGTGCTGGATCGCTGGCCCACACGGCGAAGCTGGTAACGGGAAATTCGCAATGGACGAATTCCACCCCGTCATGGCAAGTCCATACGCCGCCCGGTTATGGCCCGTACCATTACCTGATTTTCATTGTGGCATTTTATCTCTTGCGTAATGTCATCGGTGGAATGGGCAGCGGAGCGGAACAACGCTATTTTGCCGCCAAGAGCGATCGGGACTGCGGTCTATTATCATTATTGCAGGCGGCGACGCTGATGTTTCGCTGGCCGATGATGATCGGCTACGCCATTTTGGGTATTTTTTTAGTGCACCACCTTTATCCGGATACGGCGAGCGTGCACAGTGCGGCCATGCTGATTCATCACTATTATCCGCGCACCGCGCCGGCATTCTGGCAGGATTTGCTGGGGCGGATCAGCCATGACCCACAGCGCTATGCACCCGGACTTACCGGCGGTTTGCGGAATATTCTCGGGAATCAATGGCGTGCGCGATTACCCCTGGTCGGATATGCGGGCGGCATTGATCCGGAATTAATTCTACCGGCGGTGCTTCAATCCATCATGGCTCCGGCGATACGGGATTTACTGCTTATCGCCATGCTGGCCACAATGATGACATCGCTAACCGGGCAGGTCAATACCGCCACCGCGCTGTTGGTAAATGACATTTATAAAAACTTCCTGCGTCGAACGGCGGGGAATCGGGAATTGATCGTGACATCTTATGTCGGAACACTGATTATCGTCGGGATCGGTTTTGTCATGGGAATTGAGGCCGAAAGCATCAATAACCTCTGGGGTTGGATCATCATGGGGCTTACGGCGGGCACATTGGGACCGATGGTTTTGCGGCTTTACTGGTGGCGCTGCAATGCGTGGGGCGTCGCGGCGGGAACATTCGGCGGCGGATTGGCGGCGATTTCGCAGCGCGTGTTGGAACCGAACATGCTGGAATGGAAACAATTTATTTTAATGACCGGAATTTCTTTCAGCGTTACCATCGCCGCATCTTTGCTTACGCGCCCGACGCCCGCGGCGGTGACGGAACATTTTTATCGCGTCACCCGGCCCTTCGGACTATGGGGGCCGTTGCGGACAATATTTTCCGCCGATCAGCGCAAGGCTCTGGCCGTTGAGCACCGCAATGATATCCTCACGGTGCCGTTTGCCCTGCTTTGGCAGGTGACATTATTTCTTCTGCCGATGCAACTGGTGATGAAAGCGTACCAATCCTTCTGCTTGACGCTGCCGCTATTTTTGCTGGGAGTTGTGGGCATGTATATTTTCTGGTGGCGACAACTCCCCAAGACCCATGTCAGCAACCCGCTGTTTCCAGTGATCCCGTTGGAAGCAAACGCCAAAGCGAAGCAAGATTCGACGCCACTTCGCGCATCCGGCCGCGGCGATGATTAGGGTTGGTCGAAAATGAACGGTCATTGCCGCCGCGGTTATTCGGTAGCGTGTTCAACCGCACCGGGAT
>JAJYZY010000169.1 GCA_021799715.1 Planctomycetota bacterium
AGGGGTCAGTAAGATGTTGCGAGCCTGTGTTCGCCATGCGCAACAGTAAACCACAAAACACGCGCCAGCGCAAACCTCGTAATTGCGAATATTAAGATGGGGTCATTTTAGTCCCGGACGCCACTGGACTGAACCGGAGATAACCTTGAATCTCACCTGGAAATGACCGGCGATAAAGCACACAAGCGGCTTTTGCACTTAGAGCCTGTTTGGAAAGTCCGATGCGGGTGGATTGGGGGGGCAAATGGTTGGATGCAAGGACGCAGATCCGAGGCATATTCCAAGATATGTTGAGGATCGAGGACGCCGCAGACGGCCGTTTGCCGCCCCAAGGCGCTCCCGACGGAGTTTCCAAACAGGCTCTTAATGATGTTCATCCATCCGCCCGTTTGTCTGCCCAAAAACTCACAAACCTGAAAAAATGGGAGTTTATGGAAATTCCCCGAACCTATCGGTTCCGCTAAAACACAAGCTTCAGGCCTTTCCATCCCGGTTGCCGTCGCCGCTGCGCGGATCATGTCGTTTTCCGGTCAGTCCCGATTGCCATCGGGATGAAAACCTGCGGTCGTTTGCCCAGCGCGTGAAATGGCCTGTACCCAAGCGGCATTAATTTTCCGTTTTAAGTTGACGCCACGGCGTTGTGGTGGTACAAAAATGGTTGATTTTCGACAGGGTGGCGGTTGAGCTATGGCAGGAGTTGACGTGATTTCTATAACACAACGCCCCGTTCTTAAGGTTTCCAAGGCTCAAGCAAATGCATTGACTGGCATTGGCCGGTGGAGCAATGCCGCGCGGGCGATTGGTCTGGCCGCTGCATTCGCGGCCAGCGCTGCATTAACCGGTTGCGGTGCGTCGCCATCGCATCACGCGGATGTGGAGGCTCAGGCGGCATCATCCAAAGCTTCCATGCTTCTTGCCGAAGCGGGACGTTATCATGCCAAGTCGCATTTTCCGGTTGCAATCAGTGCGCCACTGAACTCCGAGCAATTAATTGCCGCCAAGGACGCCGCCAGCGGTAATCCTGGTGCTTATATTCAGCCGCCGTCCGTTACCCGTGATTTACGCCATGCGTACGCCACGCTCTCCAGTGCGCTGGGAAATTCAGATTTGAATTTCCAGGTCAAGGGTCTGCTTGAGATGCAGCGCGGGCTGGTCAATTTGGCCGCCGCGCAAGTCCACACCGATCAATTATCCAATGCCCTGATGGCCCTGCAGAATCAAGTTTTATCGGTAGATGCCGCATCCACACAGGTGGGGCAATTTGCCGCAAAAATAGCGTTTCTGAAAAAACAGCACGATCTGTATCTGCATTTGTATGATCAGGAACTGCAACATGCCCAACGCATGGAAAGTTCCGCGGAACATGCTGTGGCAACGGCCCGGAAGAAAGCGACCGCAGTGGGCCGCGTATTGGCACACTACCGGGGAATCGCCAAAGCATTGGATATTAAAGGCATGGGGCTGCAGTCCCGCGGTGAAGTAACCGTAACGCCCGCAACGCTGGTGGATTTCAAGCGCGGAGCGGGCTATCTTAATCGTGCCGCCGCCGCCCATCAGCGTGCCACCGTCCTGGAAGCACATTATCAGATAGCGACCATGGCGCTGGATTCAGCCAAACTTGAACAAGTTAGATGGGCCAATCAGGTTGCAGCCCTGCGGCAGGCTCAGAAATCGGCGGCCGAATTTGCCCAAAGCGACAGCGCTCAAATTGCCGCGCTCAAGGCCGGTGTTACCGTGCTCATTGACGGTGCCAACGGAAAATCTTCAACCTCCGCCGCCGGACGGGCCGCCTCGATTAATGCATTGCTTAAAACAATTGATAAGCAGGCCGCTCTTGCCGCAAAATATACCGATGCGGCTTCCAGTGATCTCATGGCGGCCCTGAATGAACAGCGCCGCAGCACTACTTATGCTCAAAGCCTGATCACCTCCGGATTAAAGCCCGGCGATCCGCTGGTGGTCGCCAATCAGAGTCGCGCGCCGCAATGTATCCTGGAAGTGTATCGTGCGGCGGCCGCCTTGAAAGCCGGACAAATTGCCGCCATGCGAATGTACGCCGCACAGCTTCAGCAGGGGGCTGCAAAAGCCGGCAAACAGATTTTTTCTCTGGTAAGCGAGAATTCACCGTTGCAGGAGCCTCCCGCCGGTGCGGTGGAAAATTTCCGCAAGCAGGCGATGGTGGAATTTAACGTTCATGCCGCCGGCGCTTTGAAACAGGCTCAGGGCAGTATGCCCATGCAGGCGTCACCTTTGCCGTGGATTGTGCCTGCCATGATGTATAACGTGGATCTTTCGGTCGCCGGGATTTCAACCGATCCGTCCGTCCGTGCCGCCGCAATCAAGGCTGCTGCCGCCAGCGCGGAGACCGCACTGAAGTCAAATTCATCCTTGAGTCTGCCGCTGCCGAAAGAATAACTCCCGGCGAAAACGAAATAGAGCGGGAACCGGTCTGAAGTGTCACAATCCAGATTTCAGATGGAATGGTTCTGATTCGAAATCGGATCTCCACCTCCGTTCTCATAAATAATGGCAGATAATTTACCGCATGCATTGATATATATATTGCCCGCGGCAGAACGCTCGCGAACCACTCCGCCGACTCAAATACATGACATCAAATCCCGATCTGAAATCCAAATCCAAAATCTAAAATCTAAAATCTAAAATCTAAAATTTGAAATTTGAAATTTGAAATCCCAAATCCCAAAGCTCCAATTTGAAATCTCAAATCTCAAATCTCAAATTTCAGATTTCAGATTTCAGATTTCCAATTTCCAATCTCCAACCTCAGATTTGAAATTTCAAATCTCAAATCTCAAATCTCAAATTCAATCTTCCCGTTGGCAAATGTCTCTTCTCGGCCGCAATGCGTCAAATTCCTCACCCCGATATGACCGCATACCATTCCAACGGCAGCCCGTCCGCATGGCGAATTCCAAATTTCAAAGCATTCTTCCCCCGTGTGTTATCGAATTTTCACTTCGGAAGTACCACCGTCTCCGTGCGGGACTTCATCTCATAGCGTATGCCGCGCCAGGTAATCATTCTGCCAAAGGCTGCCGCTACTAAAAACACCGCATTTACCGCATGTACGGCCGGCATTCCCCATGTGAACCAGAATGTTGCCTGATTAATCGCCGCGGTATGATCGGGCAATAATTGTCGAGCCGCTTGCAGTACCTTCCATCCTCGAAAAATCGACAGTCCATACAAACCCAGAAATACCACCAGCGGAACGAAGAACCATCCCGATCCCATGACCCCCAGCACAACCGCCGCAACAGGCGCCGATATCAGTGCGGAAATATAAAGTGCGGCTCCGGCCAGTCCGGTTAACCAGAGTCGCCCCGCGCACACCCGTGTGATCCGATACTGCCGAACCGCAAACTCCCATGCTTTGGGCCAGTCAAATGCCGCCTGCGAAGCCACAATACACTGCGGCACAAAATGAATTTTTGTACGCGCATTTTTTTTTACGCACCAGGTTAATACATAATCGTCACTTAATGCCCCTTGCCAGGCATCCTGTACGCCAAATTCAAAGAAATCCCGCCGCCGAATCGCCATCGATCCGCCCCATGCCACCGTGCGCCGGTAGGGGCCTAACAGCGTTCCAACCATCGCATTGAGCACGCAGATAATGGCATTGGCTGGATGATCGTTGCTTGGCACATAAAACCGGTATCCGGTGGTGGCACCAATATGGTGCGAATTGAGCATGGAAACCAGGGCATGCAGCCAGTTTGAAGCGGGGTGGGCATCGGCATCCATGAACGCCAGAAAAATATCGTCCGATGTTGTTCTCTCCACGCCAGCCAGTTGATTATGCACCTTCTGACCACGCGAAGTGGCGGCTCCGGCCATAACCAGTTCAATACGATTCGCCGGCTGGTTCGCCTGCACCGCGGCAATAACCGCGCATACCGGGTCATCCGCTGATTCCACGGCAAAAATAACCCGATAATGGGGATAATCCTGATTTAACAGCGCCGCGATATTCTCTTGCGTATTGGCGTCCACGCCTTTGATCGGCGCAATTACCGCTACCATGGGAAATTTCGCGGCCAGCGGCTGCGCCACCACGCGCGGCATCCGCAAATGGAAAAATTGCGCCACCCGCGCCGCCCATGCGGCAATCAGCAATGCGGTGCCCCAGAGCAGTGCAAAGAAAACCGTATACCAATGTGCAAAAAACAATTGGATCATCGCGGGGGCATCATACCCGATTATTGCGCTAATTGCGTTTCAACCGCGTGAACCAGAATGGCCGATTCCGGGGTAATCGGCGATCGGAACCGCGCCACAATCTTGCCCTTGCGTGAAATCAGAAATTTTTCAAAATTCCATTTCACCACCCCGGCAAACCGTGGATCGGTCTTGCGACCGGTAAGATAATGATACAACGCGCACTGGTGCGGCCCCTTCACATCCACCTTGGAAAACATTGGAAACGTCACGCCATAATGCGACGTGCAAAAGATGCTGATTTGTTTATCCGTTCCCGGTTCCTGGTGGCCGAAATCATTGGATGGAAAACCCAGAATCACAAATCCCTTTGATTTGAACCGTTTATAGAGTGCTTCAAGTCCCGCATATTGGGGCGTAAAACCGCATTTGCTGGCGGTGTTGACCATCAGAATAACCTTGCCCTGATAGCGGCTTAAATGCACGTTTCTTCCCGCCAGCGACGGCATGGTAAAAGAAAGCA
Organism: Planctomycetota bacterium; assembly: GCA_021799715.1. The sequence goes on from JAJYZY010000169.1 coordinate 4,709, forward strand.
CCGGAGCTG
>JAJYZY010000036.1 GCA_021799715.1 Planctomycetota bacterium
CTCCAACACCAACAAACATCTCAACAAAATCCGATCCGCTGATGGAGAAGAACGGTGCCTCGGCCTCGCCGGCGATGGCTTTGGCGAGCAAAGTTTTTCCCACTCCCGGCGGACCAACCAGCAAAACGCCGCGCGGAATGCGCCCGCCCAATCGCTGGAACTTCTTGGGATTTTTCAAAAAGTCAACAATTTCCGCCAGTTCCTCTTTGGCTTCATCAATACCCGCAACATCACTGAAGGTAATATTGGTAAGTTCCTTGGACATCATGCGGTGGCGCGAGCGGCCAAAATTTCCCAACATACTCATGCCGCCGCCCGCGGAACGAAACTGCCGCGATACCAGGAAATAGACGATTGCAAAGACCAGAATGAACGGCAGATAATCCACGAGAAAGATATTGAGAAAATCGTTGGACTTCTTATAGTTGAAATTCGGTACCGCATATTGATGCGATTGCGTTTCCAGAATCGCCCAGCCGTTGCCGTCCAACGCCGTGCGCGGAATATTGGTTTTCTCCCGCAGGCTGCTGTTGGTCGGCGACCCGGGCGCAATGGCCTTGAGCTTGAAATCAATTTGACCATCGCTGTAGACCACCAGCGATTTGATATTTTTATGCCGCAACGCGCTGTAGAATGTCCCGGAATCCACCGTCTGGGCACCACCGGGGTGTTGCATTAATATCAGGGCAAATACCACCAGGCACAAAATAACCAGCCAGCCGAGCATACTGCGGCTGAATCTGAAATTATTGTTGTCACGACCGGGCTTGTTATTGCCGGAGCCACCTTCACGCGAAGGGCCTCTTGAAGGGTCTTGCTGCGAATCCGCCATGAAATTTCCTCATACAGGGCGACCAGTCGAATCATTCCGCCGGGAGCGCCGTTCTCAATCATTATAGTCGGTAATGACAGGAAAATGGAACAGATAATGTGATAAAAACGGACCGGGGAGCTTTTCAGGCTGAAAAACAAGCCGCCGGCCGCGAATTTACTCCTGATTCCAGACCTCAATTTTTCCCATCACCATGCCCATTTTGAATACTGATTTTTCAGGGGATACGGGACTTGCAACTAAATATTCCGCCAACTCCAACGCTCTGATTCAAACGCACGGCGCGGAGCCGGGGCATTTTCAGCTTGCAACCTGTTCAAGTTCCGGCCTGACAGTGCCGGCAAGTCCACGATGGGCTTGAATGTGACACAGCGTTTGCAGCAGATTTAACGTCTTCCGATCCACATCCGCGATCATGGCATCAGACAATGTGCCGGATTCCACCAGCACCCTGTTGGCTTTCACAAACACCCGGTGCCAGGCGATGTCCTGCTTTAACGTTTTGTCGATAAACGCAACCGGACTGGACAAGCCGCGCAGTGATTTTTCCAACGCGATACTCAACTGGCTCCGCGCAACCGGGCCGCGCCGCCCCGATCGGCCGCCGGCATGCGTGTCATCAAGATTATTATTTGGGCGCAGCGCGCGCAGGTCCGCGAGCAATCGAAGATGCGGCAAAATCATGGGCAAGGCTTTATCCAGCAACGGAAAGTTACCGGCGTGCGTCCAAAGGGTCGGTGGCTTCCAATTGCTTAGCCATTGCAACATTTCATCAGCGGGCATGGGCTTGGCAATGGCATATCCCTGGGCCATGGTGCCCAGCCCACTGGCCATGAGAACCAGCCCTAATTCCGGACTTTCCACGCCTTCCGCCACCAGTTCCCGGCGGGTAATGCGGCAAAATTCAGATAAGGATGTGATAATGGCGTGATTTTCATACCGCGTCCAAAGTCCGCGGACAAATCGCTGATCAATTTTTACCGCGTAGCATTCGATGCGTTCCAGGTGAACCAGCGACGAGGCCCCCGTGCCGAAATCATCAAGCAGAACCGACAATCCAAGTTTGCGAGCGCCGGTAAGAAAGTCATCCAGATCATTGAGGTCGCGTTCCGCCGCGCTTTCCAGAATTTCCAGATGCAGCCGTCCCCGCGCGTGGGGATATTGATTCAGCAGGCCTTCCAAAAATCCCAGACTTTTATGATCGCGGAGAAATATCGGGGCGAGATTCACCGATACCGGCACCGCCAGCGCTGTGCCGTGCCATTTCTCAATTTGCGCGCAGGCCTGTTGCAGGACGCGGCGATCAAAGGTCAACAAATGATGGGTGCCCTCAATGGCGGAGAGAAATTCGACGGGGCTGAGTATCTTGCCGTCCCGCTTCACGCGTGACAATGCCTCCATGCCGCGCAATTTCCCGGTGCGCAAATCGACCATCGGTTGGAAGTAGAGCACCGGATCCTGATCTTTGAGATAATTAATCAGAAATTCCCGCACCTCTTCCTTGCGGCGCATTTCGCTTTCCATTGTGTGGTTAAAGAAATTGTACCGGTCTTTACCGGCACCTTTCGCCTCATAAAGTGCAATATCCGCATGGCGCAACAAGTCCTGCGGGGTGGCATCATCCATGGGGAATAACGTCAGACCCAGGCTGCCGCTGATGCCCGTATGCGTTTGCCCGCCGATGACAAACGGGCGATGAATTTCCGCCAGGAGCCGGTCAATAATAGGCAGCACGACAGAATCACATTCCAGGCCCGGTAAAACAATCAGAAATTCATCCCCGCCGAGTCGCGCCAGCGTATCGCTGTCACGTATGCAGGGCCGCAGCCGTTCCGCGACGGTCTGCAGCAGCACATCACCGGCACCATGGCCATATAAGTCATTGATCTGTTTGAAACCATCAAGGTCAAGAATTCCCACCGCCATCAAGCGCTGCCGCCGCCGCGCATCGGCTGCGCCCTGGGCAAGCCGATCCAGGGCCAACTCCCGATTCGGCAGTCCGGTCAACATGTCATGCGTGGCCTGATGGGAAATTTGCCGCTGTTCATCCCGGCGTTTCAGGCCAAAAGCTAAATCCTCCGCAAAGCGGGTCAACAAATCCCGCTCGCGCGGACCAAATGCCATGCAATGATCTTCATACAACACCAGAACCGCTTCAACGCGACCGGCAATTCGCACGGGAACCGCCGCCAAAGACTGCAGGCCGTATCTGGCGGCTGCGGCCCGCCACGGTGCCATGCGGGTATCGGTTACAAAATCGTTGACCACCACGATTTCACCCCTCCGCCATGCTTCCGCGGCTGGACCGCGTCCCGTTTCATCACGACGATCCGCTGAAATAGGTGCCTGCCCGAGCGCTTCGCCGACGAACGCGGAAGCTCGCCCGGCGTGTGCCATTGACTCAATAACATCGCCCTGCCGCACGCCCACCCACGCCAGGGGAAAGCCCCCCTGTTGCGTGGCCGCCGTGCAAAAGGCCGCGAAAAAGCCCTCGTGGCCCCCGATCACCGCGCGCTGAACAGCGGCCAATGCATCATAAAGCCGCGTCATGCGTCGGGCCTGCTTCTGGGCCTCACCACTTTCCATTGCCAGAGCCAGCATTTCGGCCAGCAACCGCAGGCCTTGACGCTGCCAGCCCCGGGGCGGCATTTTCTGCGGTTGATCCCACTCCAGTGCGAGGATACCTCTATTTTCAGCTTTGCGTCCATGCAATGGTGTGTACCACAATGATCGGGTTCCAGCCGCGATAAGTTCGGGAAGCGCATCGGCTTGTGTGGGATAATCACGAACAAATAGCTCGCGATTATCCACCAAACTTAACGTAGGTACGGCATGTTGGATGGGCATACGGACGTGCATGAGTTTGCCTTGGGCGGTATCGGGTAATCCATAAAAGTGGGAATATCGCCACCAACCATCACCATCCATGGTGGCTAATGCAGCCCCGCGCGCCGCCGCGGTCCACGCCGCGAGTGCTAAGGCTGATTGGACAAAATGATCCGGTTGCGTTGGCAAACGCCGGAGTTTTTTCCAGAATCGCGGATAAGTTGGTAATTCTTCAGGCATTGCATTTCCGCCGTGCCGGGTCATAAAAATCAGCCCAGCCAGCCTAAGTTATCGGCTTAAACCGCGTGCAATTTCAATAATTCGCCAATTTCATCGCTTTTGTGCAACAAGGTCCGAAAACATGTAACCGCCCACGAGGCCGTAACCGTAGAAAATTAAAATACGATTGAATGATGAAGACATAATGGAACCATTTCGCAAAGATAGCTTAGCTCGGTGATCAATCGTTATACCGCCGCACCTATTGTTGGTGGGGGCATTAGCTCGATGCGGAAGCGTCGAGTTGGATGCGAAATGTCGTGTGGATTTTTGCCGCAGCCAAGTGCGGCACGATTGACACCGACCGATTGTCTCGAATGAAATTGGATTTCGGTTACCGCACACCGCCCCGCGACCAACCATGATGCTTCCGCATCAGTTGCCGATCCGCGATTGGATCGCCGGCGTACCGACCGATGAAAAGGAAGTCAATTGTATTCCCAGTTGCTCAATGGCTTGGCGGATAACAGGAGCACACAAAGTCTGCACCTCCAGCGGTCGCTGGTCACGGTAAGTGGAATTTAACTGGTCGTCCAGACCGGGATGACAACTTAATTCCGTAATCCCAGGTTGAAGGGCGGCTAAGAGCTGGAGTAAATTTGATATCGAAATATTTTCCGGCATGGCACGCAAATGTTCATCCTGGCCATAGAACGCGCCCCAGAAACGCACCGTTGCGCTGTCGCCGCGCAGGACAATACCCATTAGCGCTGCCAGTTCACGCATGACCAGCTTTACCTGCTCCCGCTGATGCACATGCTGATGCGAGTCCAGATGCGTGGGATTGCGTCCCATTAATTTTCTGAATTCATCAAGCTGGCGGTTAACTTCATCCCGCACCGCCAGCGCATTATCTAAAGGAACCACGAATTGCGTTTGCACCCACTGATCTTCCTGCAGTTGCCATTCACCAAGATCGACATGCAATCCGACACTTAATGCCAGATCGCCGGCGGCATAATCAGCCGCGTGCCGCGCCGCCGGCGCGCGCACCATCAGGCTGGCGCTGGTAAGTACACCTTGTTGGCGACATTGTATAATACCGCGGTTGGTCTGGATGCTTAAGCCAAAATCATCGGCATTGATAATTAATTTCCGCGGTACCGAACCACGATTGACGGAATCTTGAGAATTCAGCATCCGATCAGATCCATAACATTCTTCAGCACTTTTTCCGCGGCAAAATATTCCGCGGCAATTTCCCGCGCCGCGCGGCAATGGCCGGAATAATCCGATTCAATGGCATCCACGGCAGCTAAAATATCATCCATTGTCTGAAAAGAAAACAATCCCTTCCCGGTGGGCAAATGGTTGCTGAAACCGGTCTCCTGATTTATCACCGGCCGCCCCGCCGCCAGATAGCACGCGCTGCGATCACTGAACCACCCGCTTTTCAGGCGAATGTTCTGATCCTTTGCCACGGTGAATTCGCCGCGCGATTGGCGGATGTACTGGTTGTAGCGCGACAGATTGCGGGAGATATGCACAGGATCGGCGACACCCCATCCGTTGGTTTCAAGCGTTGATCTTATATCGGCATCAACATCACTGGCGAGTTCAAACGGCACCGATCTTCGGCGCGGCAAGTCCATGATTTTTACAAATTCGCGGTCCTTGGACCAGTAATAGGTTTCGCCGTTGTATACAATATCCTTTCCTTTATTTCGCCATGTTGCAATGGTGTTATACGCGGCGTTGTTTAATGGCGGAAGTGGATCCCATAAATCCAGCAACACCGGTTGGCGCGTGGGCCGCCAGTTGTAGCGTCCTACCGGCAGCAGACAGTCCGGACAGCCGAGATTTTCCCCGTAAGTGAAGTGATGCGTATATTGGTCCAGCGTTGCGATTGTGCGCGGATTTCCCTGTGCAACCTGAATCTGTGATTCCACAGGATCGGTTTCCAGATAGACCCGAACCGGGCATTGCAGGTGCTCTTGCCGCAAATCCTGCGCTCCGGTTACGTTGATCATGACATCGGCGGTTTGGTACAACTCCATAATCTGAGCTTCAGTCATTCCAAAGCATTTTCCACCCTCATAACAACCACGAAACGCCCAGCGGTCGGCCAATCCGTAAGCCCGCAGCACCGGCTCGACGGCGGCAATGTTCGCCTGCGCATCGGGGGAACAATCCCGCAAGTTCGGATCATAAATCCACCGCGCCGAGTCTTCCACGTAATAGGGATCGTATCCGAGCTTGCGCAGGCCCAGCATAAAATGCAAAAATTGATAGGTAACCCCTGCCAGCGGATACCAGAACAGAATTCCGAATACAACGATTCTGGGTTTAGATTTTTCAGTCAACCCCGTCCTCCTTTTCCCGCAATGCGCGGATAATACGAGCCGGATTGCCAGCGGCAACGCAATATGCCGGAATATTCCGATCCACCACTGAACGAGCTCCAATGATACTGCCATCGCCAATGTGAACACCCGGCAAAATGCAGCAATCAAAGCCAATCCATACATTGTTGCCAATGGTTACCGGGCGCGGTTGAACGGGCCTCAACACTTGCCGATCGCGCGTGGCCGCATACGCTTCCAGCATTCTACGACGCGATGATGCATCTTCCGCGGCACGAAAATTATCCATGATCACAACATTCCATGATAGCAGACAGTGTGTGCCGATCGTGACGCTCTGATCACAGATCAGCCACAAGCCATTGAGCAACGTAAATGCGCCAACGGCCAACGTCGCGTGAGGCCCCATGTCAAACATGCAGCGCATAAACGCTGAACTGTTTTCCCCCAGCACCACGGCCGCATTCCGTCGGCTGCGGCATAAGTGAAAACTGTAGGACGTTTCCACATAGGCTCCGTCACCCAAGAGCACGTTCTCCGGAATGCCGCCGGAATGCCAATCTCCGGGTATGGTGCGGAGTGTCATAAAGCCTCCACAACCCGGGCGGGGTTGCCGGCCACCTTCGCTTGTGCCGGCACGTCGCGCGTTACCACGCTGCCCGGCGCAATCCATGCGCCCCGACCGACATGCACACCCTTAAAAATTGTCACATTCGGGCCGATCCATACATCATCGTCTATGACAACCACGCTAGTGCGTACCGGCGGTCTGGCGATTCCGCGGCCGGCGGGCGAGCAGGCAACCGCATCCGCAATTCTCTGCGCCGGAACTATGGGATGGAAGTCGCTGTCAGCTATAACCGTATTCCATCCGATGAGAACATAGTTGCCAATGGTAATCGATAAGTCGGACATCAGAATGGCACTGGTAAAACAGCAGTAATTGCCGATGTTCATTCGGCCTCCCGGCCCCACGGAAAATTGAACCCCATCCATGGTTGCATGATTCCCGATAACCAGTGCATCCGGAGCCTGTCCGCGAAACCGGCGGAACGCGGCCACTCCGATTATCTGTGTATTTTCGCCGACTTGAACTCCCGGTGGCAATGGGCCGCCATCCCACGCCGGTGCACATTGCTTCGATTCCGCGTTCATGAAACCTCCGCCGATTGCCGATGAGGTTGGGACTGCAATTCGTACAAATGGCGGTACAAACCATCTTGCCCGATGAGTTGATCGTGCGTGCCGCTTTGCAGCAATTCTCCGCCGCGCAACACGATAATCTGATCCACATGGCGCACCGTATGCAGGTGATGCGCGATGATAATGGTCGTGCGGCCCGCCATCAGCCGCTTAAGTGTGGCCAGCAGATCGGCTTCCGTTTGCGCATCAAGCCCGGTGGTCGGTTCATCAAGCAAAATAATACGGGCGTCTTTTAAAAACGCCCGGGCGAGGGACAACCGCTGTCGCTGGCCCCCGGAAAGCATGACACCGCGCTCGCCAATCGGGGTGTCAAAACCCCGGGGCAGCGCCTGAATAAAATCCCAGGCTCCGGCGGCGCGGGCCGCGGCATGAATCTCATCCACGGTAGAGTCGGGGCGGGAATAGGCGATATTCTCCAGAATGCTGACATCAAAAAGCACCGGTTCCTGGGGCACCATGGCAATCTGTCGGCGCAGAGATTCCAACGTCAGGCTTCGCAGGTCCTGCCCATCAAGCAGAATCCGCCCCCGCGCGGGATCATAAAATCGCGGAATCAGTCCCGCCAGGGTGGTTTTCCCGGCTCCAGACGGCCCGACCATCGCCACGGAAGAACCCGCCGGAATCGTCAGGTGAACATCCTTGAGCACCGCCTGCTCGGGCCGGTAGCCAAAGCTGACATGATCAAATTCGATTCTTCCGCGCACCGGAGCTTTTATTTCCACCGCCGTCGGCAAATCACAGATACTTGATTTTTTATCCAGAATTTCAAATACACGGTACGCGCCGGCCACCGATCCCTGAATGGACGAGGCGGTATACGAAAGCGTTTCCAGAGGCTTGAACAGCAGTGCGGTATATCCGACCATCAGAACAATATCTCCGGGGGATAATTGACCGGCAATAACCCGGCCCGCCGTCATCCAGATAATCGCCGCGGTTCCACAGGCAAACAATACCGCCACTCCGCTCTGACTGGCGGTTTGCAGAATGGTGAGCCGCAGATTGGCTTTCAGGCTTTCACGGGCTTGATTGGCGAAGCGCGTGGTTTCATGGGTCTCTCTGCCAAACGCCTGCACCGCCCGAATGCCACCGAGCGTCTGCTCGACACGGGTGCTGACCAAGCTTTCATTTTCATGCACGCGCGTGGATAACCGAGTGGTTGGCTTTTCCAATTGGCGTACCAGCAGCAGCAACAGGCAACCGATAACAAACGCGACCACCGCAATGCTCCAATCCTGTCCCACCATCACTGCCGCGATACCCACCAGTGTTACAATTGATGAAATGCCGGGCACGAGACCTTCATTGAACAGCGACTGCACCGAATACGTATCCCACGTAACGCGGTACAGCGAGTCACCCACGGTCGTGGCATCATGGAAACTTAACGGCAAACGTTGAATATGTTCAAAAACCCGGCAGCGGAGCTTGAAGACCATGCGCAAACCCGATGAGATCAGCAGCCACGTGCTCACGACGCTAATAGCCGCGCTTCCCAGACTGATCAGCAACAGCGCCGCGCATAACATTGCGATCAGGCCCGGTTTTCCGTGGCCGATGGGGATCAGACGGGCAACAAAGTTATCCGCGGCAAGCAGAAACCCCGGCGGTGCTGATTTCGTGGCAACCACATTCATGATGAATTTAAGGGGCCAGGGCTGCAACAGCGCCAGCACCGAGCCGGAGAGCATCAGCAGCAGGCCTGCCGCGGCGATACGCACTTCCCCCACCATGCACAGCGCCAGCAAACGCGCGGCCGTGCGAAACGCGCCGGGACGGCGGACCGGGACGGCTTCCGCTGGCATGCTCATCGATCATTCCTGACTTCACATTCACCGGGCCGACTTTGGCGGATGTATTTGAATATCACCGCCAACGCTGCGCCGGCATCCATGGACAGACGCAATGCCAACACGCCGGCAACTACCAGAATCGGAATGGCACCGGGCCAACTGCGTGCCCCGAGATCAAACAGCCCCAGCGCCAGAAGCATAAAGAGAATTGCCAGAATAACCCGTGGAAACGTGGGCCACGTGCGCAGGCGGATCAACTGCCGCCCGCCGCCATGCTCTTCAATGGCCAACCGCATGCGCAAGCCGCCAACGGTTCCGCTGCGGCATGCAATATCCCAACGATCAAAATCACCGCCGCGCTGCACGCACATCCCCTCCTGTTTGAGGAACATTTCCAGATCCGCCAGACGATCTTCCGCGCTGCGCCAGGTTTCACTCCAACGCACAAATTCCCGCGGCACCGGAATATCCATGCCGCCGGGGAAGCGCATCCGCCACGGCGATAAACCGCGTGACAGCCGCCCGCGCAATCGCGCTACCGGTTGAATCAGATAGCACCACATGGTCAGAAGCCGCAATTTCAATACCGCCGCTCGGGTCCGCGGAATTTCATCGAAGCGGCAGTAAAACGCGCCGATTACCGCCTGGGTAATCGTCGCCGCCATGGCCGCCAATAATAAAATCCCCAATACCACCGGATGCCAGTAGAAACCCACCATGAACATCACACTCAACACCAGCACGGCGAGGTACCATTCCGGCGTCATGGCCAGGGACATCATCACTCCCGGGGAGCCGTGATAAACGCTTTGAAATAACGCGCCTCCCCATGAACCATGATAGATTCTGCGCCTTCCCCAGTTGAGAAATTGCCACAAGCCCCGGCCATAAAGCCGCCCATGCCACGCGATATGCCCAAAGGCATTATATTTTTCGGGCCATTTACGCTCCAGCATCGCTTCCGCTTTACCGTAATTCAATTGCTGCCGCCAATACGCGCGCAGCGAATTTCGCCGTTTATGCCACACCACGGCCGCCGGGCTGAAGCCCAGATGCCAGCCCCGCGATTGCAGCCGCCAACACACATCCACATCATCACCGGCAATTCGGAATAACGGATCAAACCCGCCTATTGCCCGCAGGGACCTGGTCAGAAAGGCCATGTTGCAGCCGGGGATATGCTCCGCTTCCGTATCGCTTAACAGCACATGCATCGGTCCACCGGGTGAATGCGCTACGGCATCGGCGATGTCGGCGTCGCCGGGCGGCGCAATATTTGGGCCGCCAACCCCGACATATTGTCCGCTGCGGAATGTTTCGACCAGAAAATGCAGCCAATACGGGGTGGGACAGGCGTCATCATCCAGATAAGCAACGATTTCCCCGGTGGCGGCCGCCAGACCGACGTTGCGGGCGTTACTTAGCCCCTTATTCTCCGACTGAATTAATTTTACCGGATACTCCCGGACAATTTCGGCCAAGCCGTCCGTTGAGCCGTCATCAACCACAATGACTTCAAAATCGCTGTATTGCAGCGCGCCGACACCTTCCAGACAGAAGCGAATCGTGCGCGAACCGTTATAACTGCAGATAATCACCGAAACTTTCGGCCATTTGGCGCTAACCCGGAACGGCACTTTTGAAAACGCATCCTCCGCCGCCGCCAATGCCGGCTTTACCTTGCGATCGCGCGTGGTCAGGCCGAACTCCCAACCGGTAATTTCACTGCCGCCGCGATACCATTCATCCGTCCACGCGAATAAAAATGTCCCTGCGCAGCCGCTTTTGAATACCGTGCGAATCTGCCAACATAATGTTGCCGCCTGTTGCGTTTTGCCTTTGGATAAGCTGTCCAGGCCGATTTCCGCCAGAAGCAGGGGTTTATCACCGGCAATATTGTGCAGTCGGCTGATATAACTGCGCAGCTTATCTTTTGTCTCCAGGTAGACATTGATTGCCATGAAATCAAGAAACGGCAGATATAAATATTCCGTTGTGGGATAATTGACATATGTGACCAAAGCCGCGGGGTCCACTTCCTTGGCCACGTTGTAGAGCTGTTTAAGAAACTGCTCAATGCGACGATAGCCATACCAGCGGACAATGGACGCGGGAATTTCGTTGCCGATTGCGAAGGCCAATAATGCCGGATGGCCGGCGCACTGCCCAACACCTTGACGCACCCGGTCCACAATTGATTGACGTGATCGGGGATGATCCAGAAATGCCGTGTGCTGTTCCCATGGCAAACCAACCAGCACGTACAATCCATGGCTTTGGGCCGCATCCAAAAGCCAGCGCGGCGGAACCGTATAAACCCGCACGGAATTTATGCCGTGATCCGCCATCATGGAAAAGTCACGATCAACTTGTTCGGGCGTATGATATTCAGAGCCATCGGCCTCCGGACAAAACGGCCCGTAGGTGACGCCCTTTATGAGAAAGGGCGTGTCATCACGACACAGGAATTTACCGTGGACCGATAACCGTACCGCCGGGTTAGTGGAATAAATCACCGGCGACGGCGTTACTTTTTCAGGAGATAGAGTTATCTGCGTCATTTTCCACTACTCCTCAACTCACTCCGCCAATAGTCCAAGCGTTCGATTATAGCAACTTTCATCGAATTGCCAGCAACCTTGCCACCTCCAACGCCACACGCCGCGCCGCCGGCATCTGGTCCGATAATGCGGCCATCGGAGCCGTCAATGCCGCCAAATCATGTGACATCGCTTCCCGCTTCTCAGGATGGGACAATAAATCGACGCTCGCATCAATGACCGGTTGCACCGGACCATAAAACGGCATGAATTCGGGAACCAATGCGCGATCCGCCAATATGTTCACCAGGCACAGAAATTTACTCTGAATCAGAAATCGCCCGACAAGATTCCATTTCCACCACGCCACACGATACAACACGATCATCGGTTTATGATGGCTCGCAATTTGCAATGTCGCGGTTCCACTGCACGTCAACACCAGATCAGCCCAACGGATAATGGCATCCGTGGCTCCGGTGCGAACATCCATCTTGGCACCATAGCGCGGCAGAAAATTACGTATCTGCCAGGCGCGGTCTTCATCCGCCGCCGCCGCCACCGCGGCAATACCCGGAAACTTGCCGCGCACAGACAAAAATGCTTCCAACATGGGCGGTAAATTCGCCGCGATTTCCGCCTTGCGGGATCCCGGGAGTATCGCCATCCGCAAGGCGGCTTTGGGCAAGGGCGGCTTAAGCGCTTCGGGGTCCATATCAACGCCGTTTCCCGTCCGATCAAACAACGGATGCCCCACATAGACCGTATGCACGCCCTGGTGGCCAAAATAATGTTGCTCAAAGGGCAACACACAACACAATGTATCAACATTTGCGCGCACAGTTTTAATGCGCCAGGGCGCCCAGGCCCAGAGTTGCGGAGCGACATAGTAACATATTGGTATACTCAGGCGTTTGCCCAACCGTGCAATGCGCAGATTCACGGTCGGAGAATCTATGGGGATAATTACATCCGGGCGGTCATGGGAGAGTTCCGTTTTCAACCGGGCAAGCAGGGACAGCCAGTAGCCGGCTTGCGCAACCGCGCCGACAAGCATGGCCGAATTTTTCGTTGGATCCGCGAAGATTTTGCATCCCGCCTTTACCATTTTTGATCCCCCGATGCCGATGAATCGGGCTTTGGGAAATTCACCGCGCAAGGCTTGAATCAACGCGGCTCCCAGAGCATCTCCGCTGTGTTCAGCTGCAGAAAGAAAAAATACCGGCGAACTGATGGCTTATGACTCCTTTACCCCATATCCATGGCGGGCCTGCGGATATTGGCGCGTTTCCACGGCCCGAACATACGCTTGCGCCGCCTGCGCCACCGCCGCAGGAACCGCGCCAAAACGCTCCACAAACCGCGGCACCTTTTCGTTATAGCCCAGCATATCATGCAATACCAGCACATGACCATGGCAACTCGGCCCGGCACCGCATCCCAGCACCAGACATGGAACTGATTCCACAACGCGCCGGCTTACACGATCAGGCACCGCCTCCAGGAGCAACATTTCCGCGCCGGCCGCCACCATGGCCGCACTTTCCCGCACCAACTGATCCGCCTCCTGCTCTGATCCACCCTGGTATCGATACCCCCCCCGCTGCACAGCGCGTTGCGGCAATAAACCCAAATGGGCACACACTGGAATGCCCGCCATGGCCATTGCGCGCACGATGCTTTCATGCCGAATGTCACATTCCACTTTTACGCAGTCAACACCGGCTTGCACCATGAATCGTCGGCCGTTGGCCACTGCCGATTCTTCCGTGGCGTAACTGCCAAACGGCATATCACCCATTAAGAAAACATCCGGCGCGCCGCGCCGCACCGCATGCGTCAGCAATATCATGAAATCCATGGTTGCGTGAATCGTCGAGCTTTCACCCAACAGCGTGGTCGCGGCGGAATCCCCCACCAGCAGAATCGAAACGCCGCAATCGGCAAGAATTTTCGCGGTGGGAAAATCATAGCACGTCAGCATGGCAATTGGACGGTTCTCGCGCCGCATGGTTTTCAACGTCGTCGCCGTTATTTTTCCCGCGGCGCGGACGGGCGCGGAATGATCCGCGGAAGCGCCATCCTCAGAACGTATCGACATACAACGACTCATTTCCAAAGCCAATATTCATAAACAGATTATAACGAATCGTCCACAATTTGCCGTCCCGGCAATTGGATATTGCCTTGTTTTCAATTGCGCGCACCAAAACAACCGTGCGATTTTGATGCGCGACGTGATGTTTCGACAAACCGGCAGAATAAACGCGGAAGCTCAAGGCAGTGGATATTTGCCTGAAGCGGCAGTATTTCCACGGCGCCACGAAAGCCATTCACACAGCCGCTGCGCGTGATGAACATCGGACTTGCCATTGCCGCACCGGCGAACCAACCGCGGGTATACACCGTGGCGGCTGCGCAGGCGCGCAGCCGCTTCAATCCGCCCCGAAATTACGCATCGCGCGTTTACAAATTGACTTGAATATTGCGGCGATAGGTTTCAAACAGAGCCATGAATTCACTGTTGAACACAAAATTGAATTCCGGAAATTTCAATCCCGCCATATTCTGGTCGATATGGGAAAACATCAACTCCACTTCCCCGACCGGAACTTCATTTATGCCGCCATCCGCACCGACGCCGCGCGAACGGATAACCCCCTGAATGGAGGCTCCAACCGGAGACACATTGGCAATTGCGGCATCATACACAAGCTGCTCACCGGGGCGAACCAGCCGAGTGAATGTAGCGCGGCCAATTTTTCCCAGGATCACCTTTTCCTTAAAATCCCGCGCCGCCCCGACGAGAATGCCGCTGGTCTGCGCCATACCTTCAATCATCAGACTCGCCGGCATGACGGGAAAACCGGGGAAGTGATCATGCAAATGATCTTCCGCGAGCGATACATTTTTAATGGCCACCGCGCGTTTGCCGGGTTCAAAGATTTCAAATTTATCAATCCATATCCAACGCATCGCAACGCTCCAATGCAACCGCCGCCTGAAAAAAAGCCCCAGGCGATCAGCCCGGGGCTTTGCACAAGCACTTTTACGTCACTCGCGCTTAAATTCAGATCAAGCCGTCTTTCTTACCGATGTACTTGATCAAATCAACCACGCGGTTGCTGTAACCCCATTCATTATCATACCAGCTCACAAGCTTAAAAAAGCGGCTGTTAAGTTCAATGCCCGCCTTGGCATCATAAATGCTGGACCGTTCATCGGTCGTAAAATCGGTGGATACCACTTCTTCATCCGTGTAGCCCAGGATGCCGCGAAGTTTACCCTCTGATTCCTTTTTAATCACAGCGTTGATCTCAACGAGGGATGTCTCCTTTTTCGTGCGGACGGTCAAATCCACCACTGAAACATCCGGTGTCGGCACGCGGAAGGACATGCCCGTGATTTTTCCCTTCAGTTCGGGAATCACCAATCCCGTGGCCTTTGCAGCACCGGTGGAGGCGGGAATCAGGTTCTGGCCCGCACCGCGTCCGCCGCGCCAATCTTTTTTGGACGGCCCGTCCACGGTGGGCTGCGTTGCGGTAACCGAGTGAATGGTGGTCATCAGGGCCTCTTCAACGCCAAAGTGATCGTTAATCACTTTCACCAACGGTGCCAGGCAGTTGGTGGTGCAACTGGCATTGGACACGATGGTATCGGTCGCGGCATTAAATTTTTCTTCATTCACGCCCAGCACGAACGTCGGGGTTTCCTTGTCCTTTGCCGGAGCCGAGATAATCACGCGCTTGGCACCCGCCGCCAGGTGCTTGCCGGCACCAGCCATATCCGTAAACAAACCCGTTGATTCAACAACGTAATCAACGTGCAGGTCTTTCCACGGCAACTGCGCCGGATCGCGCAGAGCAAACGTTTTGACATGGTGGCCATTGACGGTCAGGCCGGCTTCACCGTCCGCTTTGACTTCTCCGGTGAATTTGCCATGGGTGGAATCATATTTAAGCAGATAAGCCAGATTATCAGCCGGGACCAAGTCGTTGATTGCAACAAATTCAACTTGCGGATCATTGATGCCCGCGCGAAACACAAGGCGTCCAATGCGGCCGAAACCATTAATACCAACACGAATTTTTGCCATTTGAATATTGCTCCAGAATAAACAACACTACCTACGAAGTCTCCTATCCGCGGCCCGAAACTCTCTGGCCGCCCGGAAGACTCAAAGCTTGCTATATTAGGGCGTGTTGGCGAGTCAAGCAAGTAAAGATACGTCCCCGCAGGACCAAAAAGCCAGACGCGGACCGTCAGGATGAATATTTTTTTAAAAAAAACTTGACTTTTTTTTATATTTGGTTCACAATCTTCTCGCATGGATTGAGAAAGGGACGTCTCACCGAGGGGAAGTGTCAGGACGGTCATAAAAAGACAGGCAATGAGAAGGGGCTTCTGGGCGCTTGGGGCGATACAGAGCCGCTTGGTAGTAAGCTGATGACCGAAAGAGAGTGACTCAAAATTCATTCTTCTTTCGAGGTGGTTGTTCTGCGCCTCGAACACCGGATACGGAGCAGAGTTATGGGCAGGAAAAATTCCCGAACGTTAAAGATTCAATTGGCGGCATTATCGGCTGGCGTTGTCTCCGCCACGCTTCCTTCCGCTTTCGCTCACGCATCGGTGGTTATTCCACCCGTCAGTGTGCCGAATACCTATACCGATTCCGCAGTGATCAGCACCAGCTCCGCGGGATACACTCTGGGTTTGGCAGCCACCAATTATTCCATAACTCCCACGTCCGGACTTTCCCCCGGCAGCCCCGGTGCCTTGGAAGGTGGGCCGGGTTACTCGGGCTTTCCCAGCTTGCAGGGCATGGCCAATCTGGAGACCATGGTCTCAAATGGCAGCATTACCGTTTCCGGCGGAACGGGATCAGGGGCGTATACCACCACGTACAGCGCCAATTTTGTCAGTTCCTTCCGGGACACCGGCATCAACAGCATTGACAGCATTTCCACCTCGGAACCGGGTAACTCGATTATCGACGAACTGGGTTACATTTACATCTCTCAAGCCAATTCAACGTATGACTTTAACGTCAACCCGGCAGACGACGGGACGGAAGTTTTACTTGGGGGCAATGGAACAACCGGAAGTGGAACCGTGGTGGCGGCGCAAAATGCCAATTCGGGTCTGGGCAGCAGCGTTTCCAACGATACGGCGGTAACATTTACCTCCGCCGGCTTGTACGCCTTTGAAATTTTTAATGCCCAAACCTGGGGCGGATCAAGCTACGACTTCACTTTTGGAGCCGCGCCAAATACCCCCGCCGCCCCAACGCCAACATTTTACAGTTCCAGCAGCTTCGTTCCCACGATCAACACCATCACCGGCTCTAACGGCACAGCTTTTCATCCGGACGGCGGTAATGCCGTGGCTTCTTCCACGCTTGTCACCCAAAGCACCGTGTCCGCCGTCGGCGGAAACGGCTTTAACGGGACGTCCACCGCCCCAACCGGCGGCACTGGAGGCTACGCGAACGCGACCGCAACCAATACTTCATCAGGAAGCGCAACTCAGGCGGAAAACTTCCAAGTTAGCTCTCAGGGCGGCAAGGGTGGAAGTGATGCTAACGGCAGCGGGTACGCGGGCGGAAATGCCACCAGCACTGTGAATCTTACAGAAAATAATTACTCGTCCCTGACGGCTAACGTGCTTGCCACCGCCGGCAGCGGCGGCGGGCCGGTATCGAATTCAGGTGCTACCGGCGGAAATGCCGGCACGGCCAGTTCTACCGTCAACCTTACCGGAAATGAGGATGTGAATGCCTCGGCCTATGCCAATGCCGGGTTTAATGCCGCCGGTGCCGTCCAATTCGGAGGCGTCAGCGGCGGGGACGCGCAGGGCAATGGCATCACTAGTGGCGAAGGTGGCGGTTTTTCCAAGGTACCGACCAATGGAGGCAATGGAGCACTTGGCAGTGTTTCAGTAAACGCCACTTCCACAGGCACCACCGCCGGCAAAAGCGCTGTATCCATCATCGCTTACGCCTACGGTTCCAATGGCGGCAACGTCGGTGATCTTATCGCACTTTTCGGCCAAGATAATCAGGAGGGGAATGGGAACGGGGGTTCCGGCGGTGGCGGATATATTACCGCCACAGGATCAAACAGCGGACCGGACGCAGTGAACGTCAACGCCAATGCTCAAGGTGGAAACGGCGGAATTGCGTTAAATACGGGCAATATCGGGGGTGCCGGCGGTGTGGCGCGTTCAGGCAACGTCAGCGGAAGTTCGAGCGGCGGTGGAAATGTTAATGTTTCAGCAACAATCATTGGGGGCAACGGTGGCTACGGGGAAACCAGCTATTCTCCGCCCTTCGGCATGACTTACAATGTGCCCGGTGCCGCGGGTGGCAACGGGGCTTCCGAGACGCAGGCTGATCTGGGCACAATTTCGGGTACTTCCACCACCGGCAATGTCACACTCTCTGCGACCGTCACCTCCGGTAATGGCGGGGCCGGCCAGATTGGCGGCAATGGCGGCAACGTGAATCTTACCAACGTTTTCACTGCTTCATCGGCACAAACCTCCGGCAACGTGGTGCTTTATCAAACCGCCAATGCCGGAAACGCCGGCGGAATTATTAACGCCGGTCCCGCCGGCAGCAGCACCGCAGTGGGCCTGGCTGGCAATGCCACCAGCAGCCTGACATTGACTGAAAATAATGTCGCCTCCCTTGCGGCGACCACGTATGCCAATGGCGGTGCCGACAACAATCAAGGGTCCAGTCAAGGTTTCGGCGGTGGAGCCAGCAGTTCCGGTGCGGGTGGAAATGGTGCCAATTCGGGCAACGCCATATCATCAGTCAATCTGACCGGAAGTGAGAACATTACCGCCACTGCCGTTGCCAATGGCACTTTCAACGGGGGATACGCAGAGCAGCTTCCCACTGGGGCCAGCGGCGGTGCGGTTACCGCTGGCACGGGTACTGGTGGCACCGGCGGCTATGGAAGCGCCTTTGCGCGGGGTGAATCGACTGGCACAACCAATGCCACCAGTGCTGTAAGCGCATCAGCTTACGGCTACGGTATTAATGGAGGAGAGGTGTTCAACGGAGCCACCGGAAATGGTGGTAACGGCGGCATCGGATCAACTGCAGGTTATGCGAGCAGCAGCGGGCCGGGAACGGTCAATATTAAAGTTACCGCACAAGGCGGCAGTGGTGGCCAGGCTGTGGGCGGTGCGACTTTCACCGGCGGCAATGGCGCTGCGGGCGAAATCGGCACAATCGCCCAGGGAGGCACATTTACCTCCGGCACGGTTATTGGGAAATCCACCGGTGGCGGCAATGTGAACGTAACCGCCACCGTCACGGGCGGCAGCGGCGGTTATGGCCAGAGCGGTGCCAACGGCGGCAACGGTTTTACTGAATCCCTCATCACTGGAACCAGTGGCACAGCGGTAAGCGGCAGCACCACCGGGCAGTTGACGCTGACGCAAAATGCCACCGGTGGAAACAGCGGCGGCACCAACGGCGGAAGCAGCGCCGGTTCGGCCGGAAGCGCAAATTCCCAGCTTGACTTTACCATCAGCTCGTCAGCGGCAGCAGTCCCATCGTCGCTTGACGGAAATTCGATTTCCATCGCTGGCAATGGTGGCAACAGCTACAATGTGTCCGCCAGCCCGGCGGCGGGTTTCGGACAATCAGGGAACGCCATCGCGGCAATCAGCTTAACCAACGTCAACAGTGTCAATGCCACGGCCACGGCCAACAACACCTCGGCCGGCAGCCTTGACCCCCATGGCACCGGCCAGCACGGCACCAACGTGTACAGCGGCAACATCAGCGCGGCGGGTGCGGGCGGCTACGCCACCGCAAATACGAGCGCAATTTCAACCGGCGCATCGGGCGACGCCTGGGCCACGGCAACCGCCTACGGTGCGGACGGTGGGTCCATTTACAACAGCGGCACAACCGGCAACGGCGGCGCGGGCGGGACGGCGACGGTAACTGCCGGCAGCAGCAATGCTTCGGCTCTGAATAACCTTGGTTTTAACGGCATCAATGGTCTGAGTGTCATTTCAGTTGCCAACGCCGCCGGCGGTTATGGCGGCCAGGGCCAGGGAACCGGCAATACCGGCGGCAACGGCGGAAGTGCCCAACTCGGCACGCCTAGTTCCGGGTTTCCGAGTGCCGTTTACGCCAGTTCCAGCAACGGCGGCAATGTGGCGGCCTTCGCCAACGTCACCGGCGGCAACGGTGGTTACGGCCAGACTGATGCCACTGGTGGTAACGGAGCCGGCGAATCGCTCACCACCGGAGGAACCGGCACCAATGCCGTCGGCGGCAGCACCACCGGGCAGTTGACGCTGACGCAAAATGCCACCGGCGGAAACAGCGGCGGCACCAACGGCGGCAGCAGCGCCGGTTTGGCGGGAAGCGCAAATTCGCAACTCAACCTTAGCGCTACGGCTCCATCAGAATTGGTGGGCTACTCCAACGCCTTTGCCGGCAGCGGCGGCAACAGCAATTCACCTGCCAATGCTGTGACCAACTTTGGCGCTTCGGGCAATGCCAATGCGGAAATCAATTTAACCAACGTCAACGGTGTCAATGCCACCGCCACCGCCAACAACGGCGGCCAACACGGCAGCAATTTTTACGGTGGCACAGGCATTACCGCCGGGGCCGGTGGTTACGGCACCGCGAATGCGACCGCGAATTCGACCAGCGGATCGGCCGATGCCCAGGCCACCGCCAATGCCACCGGTGCCAACGGCGGGAATATTTACAACGGCGGCACCACCGGCAATGGCGGCGCGGGCGGGACGGCAACGGCGGCGGCAACGGCAACTTCCAGCAGC
>JAJYZY010000170.1 GCA_021799715.1 Planctomycetota bacterium
TTGCTGCGTGCCGTGCCACTGGGTTTCCGTTGTGCCCGTGGCGAAAGAGGCGTTGATATGCAATCGGATATGGTAGCGCTTCGGCCCTGGAATCATACGCCAACATTGTCCCAGATAGCGTGCCACACTGAATTCCGGGGGAAATGCAAACGGTTTGTCCGTGAGGGTCATTTGCGTGAAGCGGATAAGCTTCAGAGATCGATTGGCCCGGCGATCCACACGATATCCGATCACATACCAGGCGCGATTGCTGAACAAAAGATGATAAGGGCGAAAGGCAAATGCCTTGTCGGTTGCGCCGGCCTGCGAACTACGCGCGGCTTCATATCGGCATAGCACTTCGCGATGGCCGCGAATGGCCTGTTGCAGTGTGTTGTATACGTCGCGGGCCGATTCCGCGTTGTCCGTTCCTACCGGCCGCACGGAAACATGCGGCTCCAACGGCATGAACTGATCGCGCAGTTGGGGCGGAAAATGCGATTGTATTTTCCGCATTGCCCGCACCGCCGCATCTTCCAAAACCGGATCATCCGGAATATGGCGGCCCAGCAGAATCAGAGCCAGGGCTTCATCCGGAAGAAAATCCATGGGGGGCAGAAAACTCATATTGCCACAGCGATAAGCCCTGGTTCGGCGATCAAAGGATATTCCGCAGCCTGCGGCATTAAGAATCTTTAAATCGCGATGAATGGTTCGGGTGTTGACTCCAAACATGCCGGCGAGGGCCGCCGGCGTTTTGGATTCACCGCCTCGTAACAATCCCCACATCCGAATCAGGCGCACTTTGGATTCCCGAAGTGCCGCGGGTTCTCCGAATTGCCCGTCAATTTTCTTTAACTTCGTTGCGATCATAAAGTTTTCTCATCTGGCCGCAAACCCGGATAAAATCGAGACGATCGGTCTGCTCCAATTGGCTTAATAGTTCCAGAGTGCGTCCGATTCGGGAACGGACGAATTCTGAATATGCCTCCCTGCCGGCATCAGTCAATCGCACGTCAATTTTGCGTTTATCTTCCTGGTTGAGTTCGCAGCGTATCAGCGGGCTGTCGAAATCATTTTCCAGCGAGCGGATGATGCGGGACATCTGGGCGGGAACAACATGAATGGCCCGCTGTAGGTCGCCGACGGTTTGCGGCTCGCCCCGCGTAACAATGCCGTCGAGAGTCAGAAATTGTGATTCAGAAAGTTCTTCTTCGCCCTGATGCCGGCTTGCGAGGCGTTGTCTCCAGGAAAGTTTAGTCAGGTCGAATATTTCTTCGGCCATTTTTCGAATCGATTCATCAGTAGTACGGTCTGCCATGGGTACTCCGAAGGCGTAAAAAAAATAAAACAATACACACAACGTGATTAATTCACTTGATGTAAATTAATCGCAAGACCGGGTGTTTGTCAAAGTGGATGGATCGTCGGGAAATAAAATGCGAGCTGCCGGCTGGGGTACCGGCATCTCGCAAATATGGGAATAGAGGCTTACGTTTTATTCAGTGGCCATTGTGCATTGCCATGAAAAATTGAGTCATCGCGGCGTGCATCTGCGGATTTCCGCTGATGAGATGGTTGGCCATCATTTGCGGCAATCGTGTTGCGAAATTGCCGCGACCACCGGGACCACCATGGCCACCGGGTCCTGCGGTGCCGCCGGCGGCGGCGGCCCGATGCTGCTGCCAGCGGGCACGCATCGCAGCGAATCGCGCCTTGGCAGCGGCAACGATGGCCGCTTGCTCGGCGGCGTTCGCATGTGCAAACGCCAGGAAAAACGCCTGCATCTGAATGCGCCGTTTTAAGAACATGGCGCGACGCTGGGCAGCGGTCAATTTACGCCAGTCGCCGGCGTGAAATCCGGCGGGCGGGCCAAACATGGGAAATTGCGGAATCTGACCTTTCCAACCGGCGAGAACTTTGGCCACCTGAGCTGAGGTGTTGTCACGCGGGGATGCGGCGCGGGTTCGCATGAACATCCACCCATATACCACCAGCACCGCCAGTAATATTGCCGCCAATGTGACAATTTGTTTTTGATCTTTAACAAAGCGCTGTATGGAAAGCCACTGTTTTTTCATTTTTTCTGATGCGGTCATGATGACGCCTCCGTAAGTAGAGAGAATTAGAAATAAACGGTCAATGTTGCCACACTGGCGTGCCGGCGTTGGCGGAAATATCACGCGCATCGCCCACATGCCAATCGGCAAAAAGAATGTTCGCGGCGTCAGGGTTTCCGGCCGGGCCGTGGAACGTGCTCATATCCGCCAACACCCACACGCCGGATGACTGCAGGAGCTGATACAAATTGATACGGTTGGTCGGCGGACCAATTTGATAATTGGTGATTCTGTCACCGGCGAGTCCCATGTTGTATTGATAACTGGTGCCTTCACCGAGAAAATAGGATTGATAACTTTTTCCCGTAAACGAGTCGGTAAATCCATTGACATCCGCAGGGCAGTCCCACGCGGCGGCACTACCGCGATCATTGGCGGTGGGGACATAATTTGGTGTCGGAATCGTATTCGGAGGCTGCACGCCGCCGATGACACTTTGAATTGGAGATGGCCCATAACCCTGCGGCACGGAAGTTGAGGAACTCACAACCGTGCCATCCGCGCACGGGATGGTATAGTTAACGGTCGGCATTTGCGGACAGGCCGGGAAAATCTCGTTGCTTTCGCTTTGCATGTAGGCTGCAAACAATTCCCCCAAGCTATGCAGTTGCCCCGCGCACGCCGTGCGCTTGGCATCTTGCTGGGCAAGCTGCAGTGCCGGCATCAATAAGCCGATCAATAAGGCGATGATGCTGATGACCACCAGCAATTCAATAAGGGTGAAGCCGCGATGTTGAGCTGACTTCATGATAAACTCCTTTTCATAAAGAAATACAACCTGACACCAAGCCTTACGCACGAAAACGCGGATAGTTGCATGAATGCAATATTCGTTTTTATATACAACTGTGTGCAATCGTTGTATCGCCGGCCGGGGTTGCAACGATGACGGAATACATGCCGGCAATAAGCGGGCGATTTGACCATTGATATAAACAGGCGGATAATTTCTGCGTGTTCACGGCGTTTTTGCCGGACGGCAGGCTTGCTTTTGAGGGGAATTTCCCATGCCTTATAAATTTTCAATGCGTCTCTGTTGCCAATGTTTTTCAGGTATGGCGCTGGCAGCGTGTCTGCTGCTGACCGGTTGCGCGGAGCATGGCTACAGCTATTATCGCCCCGGCGTTTCGTCCTTTCAGCCCGGAGATCAAGGGTTGCAGTCGCGTGATCTGGTGGATATGACCAACCGCCTGGCCGCTGATCTTCTGAAGATTCCGGAAATTGCCCAAAATCCCAATAAAGTCATTATCGTGATGACCGGCATTGATAATAAAACCAGTCAGCCGTGGCAAAATGACCAGATATATCTGGCCCGCATGAGGGCGTTGCTGAATCAATACGCGCGTGATCGCATCGCGTTTGTCATTCAGCCGCAGGAGTTGCAACAGCTTCAGCAGCAGGAACTTGGCGGCGCGGGAGGGGATGCCTTTGAACAATCCAGTCGCGGCCAGGTGCCGCAAAACACCCGTATGATTCCACAGTACGCGCTGAAGGGCGTGTTTTATGACTTGCCGAATTCCGCCACGACTTATTATTTGTGCACTTTCCAACTGGTGAACCTGCAAACCGGTGAAGTGGTATGGGAAGGACATTACGAAACGCGCACGTTGAATCTGTATTGATGTCGCCGCTGAGTGTCTGATTTCAGGTTCAAGCGAGTAGATCAAGCGCGATCATGAGAGTCTGTCCATGATGAACTTCAGGGATTGTATTGTTGCACCAGACCATCAGCCGCGGGTTTGCACAGCGCGTTTGTGTTCAATCCGCACGGTACGTTCACAAACCCCTGATCCATGCCATGTAAAATACGTAAATGCCCGCCAATTGCGGCGTTTGGGACTGCTGGCGGTGGGAAT
Organism: Planctomycetota bacterium; assembly: GCA_021799715.1. The sequence continues at coordinate 3,956 of JAJYZY010000170.1, forward strand.
GCTCTTACTGGCATTATCCGGGTGCGGCGGGCCGGCACTAAATCCGGATATGCGCAATACATTTCTGGACTCGCATGATCTGGTTGTGATGACGGATAAAATGGCGGCGGCCATGGCATCGGATCCGATTATGACGCAGCTTGCAGAGCGGGGACCCATGACCATTGTTCTGACACCGCTGAAAAATAAAACGGATCAAATTATTCCGCGGCGGCAGGGCGATATATTCTTACATCGGTTGCGGGCCTTGCTGACGGCCCACGAATCGTTGCGAAGAAAATTTATATTTGTATTAAATAGCGCGACCTATCAACGCCTTGCGGATCGGGAGCAAATAGAAACGGTGTCATTGGGGCCCGATGCCGGAAGATTGCAACCGCATTATGCGCTGCAGGCCACATTTTATTCGGATAATAAGGTGTCGCCGGAATATCGCAGCGCGTATTATCTGTGCACGTTTTTTCTGACCAATATTCATACCGGAGAGATTATCTGGGAGGGCAGTTATGAAACAAAAAAGGCTGTGCACAGCGGACTTCTTGACTAATGGCCCGACCGGGACAGCGTTGCGGCCCATGGAGATTGCGATTTAATGAAACACGGGTCAAACATGAAGCGATCACGTTATTGGCGCAAGCCGATCATGGCGATGTTGTTGGCGTGCACGCTGGTTTTGCCGGCATGCAGTGACACCTCC
>JAJYZY010000037.1 GCA_021799715.1 Planctomycetota bacterium
GCCGGTGAAAATCAAATCGTGTACCACCTCACATAACCGCAAAGCCCGCATAATATAAGCATGAAACCAAGGTTGCTATCATCTTTAACCGGACAGTAGTGATTTGGCATATTGAAGATTCTCCTGATAAAAATGCGCCGAGCAATGAGTACCGCAGGCGGCGAAAGCTCAATTACAAGGTCCGTTCCTCATACCAATGCCCGCCGCGATTTAAGGCAATAGATGCTCGATTCATGCCTTTTTCCCATGGGCACGCCCGCTAAACAGCCGCGAGGCTGTTTGAATCCCACGGCGTCGCACTTCCACGATCCCTGGTTTGGAGATCTATCGCAAGGTTGCGTTAAATCGTTGGGCAAGCACGGTCAAAATTGACGCAACTTGCTGATCTACCTGCTCTGAACGCAATGTGGATTGGGGATCGCGGAATACAAGCGTTAACGTCACGCTCTTTTTGCCCGACCCGATTTGAGCATTCCGGAAGGTTCCGACAAATTCAACACCTTCCAGAAATTGAAACGTATTTATTTCAACGGCCGCGGCAATGTCCGCCCAGCGCACCGCGTTGGCAACCACAATTGATAAATCCCTCCGCATCGCCGGAAACCGCGGCAACGGTGAAGCCCGGCGAACAGAATTGAAAATGCTGATTACCTTTTCCAAATCCAATTCCGCGGCGGCCACGCCATGACGCAAATCATAATATTTCAGAACGCTGGGAGCGATCAATCCGACGCAACCAATATCGGTTGTCGTTTCATTTATCCGCATCATACAACGACCACCGACACCTGATGTCAGAAATGGAAAATCTTCAGGTGAAATAATCATTCCGGCGGCGGGATTCAAACGTTGCAGCAATTCCCGCACCGCGCCAAGAATCAGGGATAAATCATCGGCAATCAGCGCCAGACGGCGCTGTTCCGTTGGAGCCGCGGAACTTGATAAATCCTGCCGGAAAACACTGCAATATTCAAAAAGCCGGGCGTCGGCGGTACCATTATTCTGGTTCAGCGCCCGTGCCCGCAGCAATCCGGACAATATGGATGGGCGCAGGGCATTCTCGGCTTTACGCACCAATTCGCTTACCCGCAGCACCTGAGTCCCCGGCGGCAAAAACTGCCGGGCCTCGTTCTGATCGACAAAGCTATGCGTAATGGCTTCAGAAAATCCGCAGGCACACAGCATGTTTCGAATGGCCCGAATGGCCGCCGCCGGATAATCCATTGGCGGAACTTGATGCGACACCATACTCCGAACCGGCACGTTGCCGTAGCCCCATAGTCGCGCAACTTCCTCAATGAGATCAATTTCGCGGGTAATATCCGACCGGAAACTTGGCACGGAACAGACGATAATACCGTCTTTAACTTCCGGGGATAATTCAAGCCGATGGAGAATATCCAGAACATCATCCAATGGCACCTGAACGCCGAGGATGGCCGCTATGCGACCGGGGCGCAATGAGACGGGGATGGAACTAACATTGACACTACCCGCCGAAACACAGCCGGGTGCGATCTGTCCCCCCGCCACTTCCTGTATCAGCGCCGCCGCCCGACGGGATGCATATTCCGCCATGGCCGGGTCAATTCCACGTTCAAAGCGAAACGAAGAATCGCTGAATAATGTCAGCGTCCGCGCTGTGGAGCGGATAGATAACGGATTGAACCGGGCGGATTCCAGAACGATATCCACCGTGGATTCCGTAACTTCGCTGGATTGCCCCCCCATCACACCCGCAACGGCCAGCGGTCCGACGGCATCGCCAATGGTCATCATGGAATCGTTGAGTTTATAGTTGCGGCCGTCAATGGCAGTGATAGTTTCTCCATCGGCGGCGGTATCGACCAAAATACGCTGGTCATTAATCTTGGCGGCGTTGAATGCGTGCAGCGGCTGGCCGGTTTCCATAAGCACAAAATTGGTTACATCAACAACATTGTTGACACTGCGCAAGCCTATGGATTCCAGGGCGTCGCGCAACCATTGCGGCGACGGACCAACTTTTACATTGCGGATCAGGCGGGCGGAATAATAGGAACACAATTCCGGCACCAGAATCTTCACGGCAATTGAGGAGGCCGCTGGTTCACCGGATTCCTCCAGAGCCACCTGCGGCATGGTGAATTTGAGTTTGAATAACGCGGCTAACTCCCGCGCTAGGCCGATATGGCTGAAACAATCCGTTCGGTTGCTGGTAACTTCCACATCCAGCACATCCGTGCCATGCGACTGATGCACATTTTCCACCACCAGTCCGGCATGAATCAGCGATTCTTGAGCGGCGTTGGCCGCGGGTACGGAATCGAGATAGCGGGCGATCCAGTTAAGGGCAATTTTCATGCAGCATCCCAAGCGTGATTATGAGGATTGACGGGAAATGACCGGATAGTTTTCGCGTTCACCCAAACCGGTGACCGGGTAATCCTTGCGCAATGGATTGGATTGAAAGCTGTCCCAGGTGAGAATGCGGCGTAAATCCGGATGATTCGTAAATTTTATGCCGAACATATCAAATGCTTCCCGCTCCAACCATTCCGCGCCGGCGTAGAGCGGCACCAGAGATGGAATAGTCAATTCACTTTCATTAACAAATATCCGCACGATCAGACGGGGCGTACATTTTTCCACGCTATTAAATACGTACACCAGACCGAAGCGCGGCTTATCCCAACTCGGATAGTTCAGGTAATCCACGCAGGTAATATCGGAAAGCATGTCATAGCGCAAGTCTGGATCATCGCGCAAAAATCTGATTACTTCAATGAATTGCTCGCGCGGCACGGAAACTTGCGTCTGGCCGCGAAAGCTGGCACCTTTCAGGCCAAGGCCGGGGAACTTTTCTTTCAGTCGTATCGCCGCTGGATGATCGATTGCCATACTATATGAACTCCGAGAATTCCTAAGCACACCCATAAACCATTGAGTATAGCGGCGGCCCGGCGGATTATCCATCATTGGGGATTGTCAAAACGCGGGGCAGAGGCATTTTATACCGATTGATGCCGACAGAATCCGGCTATCCCATCAGGTCTGATGGGAAATGCCGGGCTATCCAGACCGCATGTGCGTCTTTACGCACGATTGTACGTTGCCGGTGACACATGCAATCCGATTGCGACGATTGGAATGTGGCGGCTCCGAATCCCGAATCCTCCGTTGCACAGAGTTGACCGTTGGGCCCGGACTGTGGGACAAGGGCCTGCAGATTCATCGCGGCACGGGCAAATTGCCGAGGGGAATTGGGATTAAAACTGACTCGGAATCATTGCCGCTTTTGCCATCGCCGAATGACAATCGGGAAATGACCGGTTTAAACTCGTGCACAGTGAAGAAAGCACCGGTTGCTCACTGGCGGCGTGTCCGAGCATGATCGCAGATACTCCCGCGGCTTGAAAGGCCAGCATATCATGATGCTTCAATTCACCGGTGATTACGCAGTCAAGCTTCAATCCGCACTGCAAGGGCATGGTAGAGCAACTGCCGGCGACAATCCCGACGGTTTTTATGTGGTGATTTTCATCGCCGAGTACCTGCACGGTTTTCAGGCCAAGATTGATTTTACAGCGGCGCGCTAATGTTTGCACGGTTTCACCGGCGGGTAGATCGGCGATGCGCCCCATTCCCGGCTCGACTTTTTCAGATTCCATCACCAGAAGATCATAAGCGGGTTCCTCATACGGATGAACGCGGCGTAATGCGGATACTACCTGTTGAATCCGCGCTTCCGGAACGATGGTTTCAAACCGAATCTCACGAACGAATTCGAGCTGTCCGCTGGTACCAACCGCGGGCGATGTGTCATCATCGCCGAAGAAGGTTCCCGTACCCGGCGTGCGGAAACTGCACTGTGTGTAATGGCTGAATTCGCCAATTGTCCCGGCACCAGCATCAAACACCGCCGCCGCAACTTCCTCAACATGTTTCTCCGGTACAAACGTTACAAGTTTGAGATGCTTACCCGGCGGACGGCGCTGCATTAACGAACCGCGCGGAGCCAGTCCCAAGGCGGCCGCGAGGACATCATTGGTGCCCAATGCGGCGGCGTCCAGGGCGGTGTGCGGACTGTAAATCCAAGTTCTATTCTGGGCCAGTTCCAGCGCCAGATCGGCGGGGGTATCGCCCTGAACACAAAGTCGATCCAGAGGTTTGAAAATCGGAGGGTGATAGCAGATCAGCAAATCCACGGATTCAGCAAGGCATTGATCGCGAACGGCGGCGGTTAAATCCAACGCTACGAGGATATGCCGTATCCGCTGCTGACTGTGCATTTGCCGGCGCGGGCCAACCAGCAGCCCCACTTTGTCCCAGGGTTCCGCCAGATGCGGAGGAATAACCGCATCAAGATAATCGAGAACGGATTGTAACGTTGCGGCACCATCCGGATTGTCAGCTTCATTTGACAGATTATGCGCGGGCTGCTTTTTTCCCGCGGTTTTTTGATTTTGTTTGGACAGCTTACCGCGCTTGGCCATGGCTCTGCTCCTGAATAAAAGCGTTATATAATCCACTGAGGCGTTGGGTGATTGGCCCGGGCTTATGATCCCCCACCGCGTGGCGTTCGATGTAGGTCACGGGCATGACCCCCATGATGGAATTGGTTAAGAAAATCTCGCGGGCGGAGAGAACATCATGAATGGTCATCAATTTTTCAACCGCCGGAATCGCATTTTCAGCGCATAACCGCAGAATATGCTTGCGCGTAATTCCCGGCAACGCCAGTCGCGGCGCAAAACTGCCGTTATCACTGGGTTTGGCGGGAATTACCGGTGCGCGAAATTGGGTCGGCGGCGTGGCAAGTGAACCATCGGCGAAGACAATAAAGACATTGCTGACGCACGCTTCCGCCAGGAGCTTATCAGCACTGGTAAACCAGAGCGCCTCACCGGCATGAACCGCGCGGGCCTCGCGTAAAGCCATAAGTCGATCAAGATAGCTCGTGGTTTTGTGGCCCGTCAGCGGCCCCATTGGATTTTGCGCATACTGCGAAACAATGACCGCCATACCCGCTTCATATAAGGCCGGAGCATACGGTTCAAAGGGAACTACGGAGAGCACGATGGAAAATTCCTCATCCGTCGTTGCACGAGTGTCGCCGCGTGATATGGTAATCCGAACCCGCGCATCGCTGATATGATGCAATTCCAGCAGGTCGGTTATCCACTCCGCGGTGATCCGGATGTCAAGTTGAATATCCATGCCCAGACAGCGGCCACTGTCGGTAAGACGTTCGAGATGATCGGCCAGATTCAACGGCGTTCCATTCAGCACGCGGATGGTTTCAAACAGGCCCGCACCATGCAGAAAGCCGGCGTCGAAGGATGAAATATGGGCATCTTCCGCAGGAACAATCTGACCATTTAGTACAATAAAATCCGACATACGTTCGCTCGCTTGTTAAACGCTACAATATCAACTCGGCCAACATTGGGAAAGCTGCAGGAATTCTTCCGGTGCCAGTGTTTCCGACCGGCGCCCCGGATCAAAGCCGATGGCCCGCAGCTTATCGAGCACCTCCGCGGCGGCGTGTGAATCGAAAGAATGGCGGATAGCATTGCTGATATTCTGGCGGCGATGTGAAAACAAATTGGATACCGTACTCTGCAGCGTCCGGACATTATGGATACGGGATAATTTTTCCATCGATGGAACAATTCGCACCAGGGCGGATCGCACCTTGGGCGGCGGCCAGAATGCTCCCGGCGCAATGTTTGCCAGCACTTCCACATCGGCCATCAATGCAATCAATACCGAAATGGAACCGTAGTGTCCGGTACCGGCTGCGGCCCGCATGCGTTGTCCCACCTCCCACTGCACGGTAAAAACCAGGCGTTCAAAGTTCATGGGCGGAGCGGCAATATTATTTGAAGCGACGACGCACTGAGCTGCAAGAATATCGATGATCAGCGGACTGGCGACATTGTAGGGAAGATTGGAAACCAGTTTGGCGGAACCGGTCCATGCCGTCGTTGGTCTAAGGGAACGCAAGGCATCGATTACCACGGGATTCAAACAATGCTTTCCCTCCAGTGCATCCGCGGTTATCCACCGCACATTCGATAACCCAGCCCAATAGCTTGAAGCCGCGGCCAGCAATGGCGCATCAAGATCAACCGCTAAAACCGCGGAGACCAGCGGTGACAGGCGGGATGTTAAGTTTCCCGGGCCGGGGCCTACTTCCAGAACAATATCTTCCGGTGACAGCGCCGCAGCGGCGATGATCTGATCAAGCACCCGCTGATCCATCATGAAGTGCTGGCCAAGGCGGCGTGTGGGACGCGTACCCGCGGCGGCCAGAATTTCTTCAATTTGTTTTCGTTGCATTGCTGTTTTCCAAACACAGTGTCCAGCGAAGGTGAAAGACACTTCAATCAGGCCACCGTGAATTACGGCTTCGGAACAAGTTCAAAGGTCATTGCCGCGGGCTGCCGTCGTCCCGCGGCGTCAACGGAAGGTCCCTGGATAAGAAGTTTTTCGATGATCAGAGTTCGATGATTCAGACGCAATGCCGTGGAAAACGGCTTTCCGGAAAATATGGCGGCAACGGAATTGACAATTTGCGGCGTGGCTGTCCGGGCGTACCGTGGTCCGGCATACACATCGATGATGTTTTGCACCACCGGTGCCAGTCGCGGCAGCACCGCTTTTAACCGATCCGTAATCAGGGACGACGGCAGGGGAAAATTACCGATGCGCAGGGAATCGATGGTAATATGGGCCTGGGGCGCCGCATCAGCGTTGTGGATTAAATCAACCGCCACGCCGACACTGGCAACGGCGTTTCCCGGCACCCGGCTGTCGCGCGCGGCAAAGGTGATGTGATTATTCGTCAAACGGACATACGGATCAGTCAGGCCGCCGGGGTTGGCAGGTGCCTTATTTTTTTTTGGCACGCCATAGGCCACCGCCAGAAGACTGTTAATTTCCCTCTGGGTAATCGTCCAGGTAATTACCCCAAGTTTTGGACTGCGCAGCTTATTCCTTAACGCCATCAGCGAAGCCTGCGCATGATCGGCCTGATTATAGACCGCATCGTTCATGGTATGAATGGGACGATACCAGTATGGCGGGAGAATCATTAAAGCCGCGATGGCCGCGAGAATCAACGCACAGAGAACCAGCACCGCCACAAGCCAGCTTGTGGTTGATTTCGGACGGTAACGCCCGCCGGGAAATATCGAGCGCTTTCGGCGGCTGGAGGTGGATGTTGTGTTCATAATTGCCTCCATGTCATGATGCGCCCGATGATTTAAGCCGATCCGAGGCGGGCAATAATGGAATATGTATGCGCATGGCATGATGTAATTGCAGATCCTTGAACGCACCGGCATTGAGTTCAATGGCGAAGCGAATCGGTTGCCCGCTGGGGTACAATTTCCGGCCATGATCCGGCTGCATGGTGTAATGCCGGACGATGACACCTTGCTGATTGAGAAACACCAAATCCAGTGGAATAAAGGTGTGCTTCATCCAGAACGTCTGCGGGCCGTTGTGCTGAAATACAAACAACATACCGCGGTTGCCGGGCATGTGATGTAGATACATTAAGCCGCGGTCACGTGTTCGCGTCGTGGCCGCCACCCAGAGTTTGATGGTTTTAATTCCGAGTTTCACGGGGACAACCGGCAGTCGCGGATACCGGTTTGGTCCGCCCAGCACAGGTCCACCCTGCCCGGCAATCAAAACGATTAAAGCCGGCAATGCCAGCATGACAATAATGATTCTCCGCATTCCCCATTGGCTCATGCCACAGCATTCAAAAAGCTTTTTATTGGGTCTCATCCATCATATCCTGACAACCAACAATCAAGATACATATTGTAACGCGAAATAACATTTTCGGGGGATGGTAAGCGGTCAGGAATTCTTTCTCTGGTAGTTTTTTCGAGATTCACTTTCACACAATGACAAGAGTTTCGTGCGGTATTTGGACACGCCTCCATCGCGGTTTGGATGCTGATGAATCGTATTTCCAACACGCTCGGCGGCAAACATAAAGCGCGACGGAAGACAAATTACTTTCATGCTCTAATTTGACGCGAGGATATTCAACACATGCAGGCCATTCTGTGGAATGGATTGCACATGGCCGTCACAAAAGGCGGCATTGGCGTCGCCGGTTGTAGGTGTATAGGAATTATGCCTGTATCGCAAGCCCTGATGATTTATAATCGATGTAGTGGCATCGGTATTTCCAGGATTAACGGGTATAACAGTTGAGTTGGTATAGCTTCCGTATTGCCAGGTTAACTGTGCCGGCGTCCAGGAGAAAAGGAATGACGCGCAATTTCCACCGGGAAAGCTCTGATTGGTGTCGCCGCTTTCGATGACCTGAGCCGGATCGGTAATCGCACTGTAATTTAGACTCTGATTGAGCGCAAAGCCCGTAATTGGATTGGTAATGGGTGTTAAAAACACATTGGGATTGGCGGCATAATTCAACCCCCACTGTGCGATCATCGTTTCCTGCCGATCCGGACACCAGAATATTGAATCCCATTTGTCTGCCAAATCAGCCGGAATATTTTGACCAATTACACCGTTGTTGGAAATTGGCACCGGCGGTCCAATGAGCATATAAAAATCCAGATTGGCCCATTCACCGAAGTAGGAATTGTACGTGCTGACTGGAAACTTCGGGTTACCGTAGGTGCCATAAGGCAGCACACCCTGGAATTGATTGATGTACAGCAATGTAACCTGCCCCAGACTGCGTAATTGCGCTGCACAGGCTGCTGATCGCGCCAGTTCACGCGCCCGCGAAATGGCCGGCAGCAGAATGGAAATCAGAATGACAATGATCAATAATACCACGAGCATTTCAATGAGCGAAAAGCCGCGAACGTTCTGCCGGTACGGTAGACTGATCCAGCCGCCGGACATACGTTGGTATCCGGGCTTGACGGTAATGTGCGGATTGAGTTCATGCATCATGAAGCCTCGCAAGCAGTTGCCGCGCGGCCAATAAATAATGCCGATAGCGCAGCGTCAATTTTTATATCGGCGGATGATTGATGATAAATAAGGGGATAATTCTTTTGGGACGCAGGGAACCGATTATTGGGGCATTATCGGTCTTGGCGATGGTTTAAGCGCATCAACGATTGCGTAGCAATGACTAAAAATCCGTCAGTGCCCGAGGCGGCAGCGCGGCGCGCAGGGCATTGAGAACCGCCAGCAGATCGATAAATTCCTGCGATACCGCGCCGGCTACCGGTGGCAACAGACCGCAGGACGCCAGAACCATTCCCAGCAGGCTTAAAGCCATGCCCCCCAGAGCACTCTGCAGGGCCACAGTTCGCATGCGGCGGCTGATATGAAAGAATTCATCGACTTTTTTCAAGGAGCTATCCATAATGACCGCTCCAGCGGCCTCGGTGGTTATTTCACTGTTTTGCCCCAGCGCCACTCCCACGGTGGCAGCCAGAAGTGCCGGCGCATCGTTAATGCCATCGCCAATATACAACGTACGGGCTTTACGCGTTTCGGCGCGCACGATATCGAGTTTCTCTTCCGGCGTCCGGCCGGAATACACTTCCGATATACCCACGCGTTGAGCGAGATAGCGTACTTCTGATTCCCGGTCGCCGGATACGAGCATCAGCCGATCAAAACAGTGCCGCGGGCCAAGATGTTTCACAAATGATACGCCATCCGCCCGCGGCTCATCGCGGAACTGAAACGTGGCGCAATACTGGCCATCCATCAGCACCACACATTCCAATCCGCCGGTTAACGGCGGCAGAAATTGTTCAGCGGAAGCCGTGCGGTCCAATAATTTCCGGCGGCTGGTAATTTCCACCTGATGCCCATCAATAACACCGCTAAGTCCCGCCCCCGGCGGTTCGCTGATTGCGGTGGCTTCGCGCTGCGACAAGCCGGCGTCCGCAGCGGCTTTGACAATGGCACCGGCCAGGGGATGTTTGGAATAGCGTTCCAGGCTGGCCGCGAACATCAAAATTTCATTGGCGTCCAAACCGGGTTTGCCAAGCAGCGCCGACAGGCTTGGTTCGCCATAGGTCAAAGTGCCGGTTTTATCAAAAATAATGGTTCTGCATTCTTCAACCTGCTCAAGGACGACCGGCTTTTTGATAATAATGCCCCGCCGCGCGGAGAGAGAAATAGCGCCAATAACGGCCACGGGAATGGCAATCAGCAGCGGACAAGGCGTGGCGATGACAAGTACCGCCAGAAATCGCACCGGCTGCCCGCTGATCAGCCATGCCATAATGGCGACAGCCACCGCGAGCGGGGTGTAATATGCGCCAAGTTGATCTCCAAGCCTGCGGATTCGCGGACGGTCTTGCTCGCTGGATTTCATGACGCGCATGATTTTGGCATAACGTGAATCCACGGCCAATTTTGTGGCTCTGATCTCCAACACGCTCTGGCCGTTAATGGAACCGGATAGCACATTGGATCCGGGCGTTTTTGGAATTTTGAATGGTTCCCCGGTTAAATAGGCCTCATCCATCACGCCGTGGCCCGCGGTTACAACGCCATCAACAGGGCAGAGTTCATGGGGAAATACCTGCAAGTGGTCTCCAACGGCAACGTCCCGCAGGGCCACATCGATAATGATATTGCCCTGCTTTTTATGGGCGATCAACGGCATGCGGCCAGCCAGTGCGCGCAGTACCGATGAAGCGCTGCCTACCGCATAACGCTCAAGGGCCTCGCCGCCGGAGAGCATCAATACGACCAATGCTCCGGCGAGATATTGATCCAGTAGTGCCGCGGTAACAATCGACATTCCCGCCAGCAGGTCCGATCCAAACTGCCGCCGGAGCAATTTCACCAGCAGTTCTCCCACCAGGGGAACGCCGCCAAGAATCAGTGTAATAAGCAGCGGGATATTATATATTCCTGGCGACAGCCCCAGTGCAAACCGCAGCAGCAGACTGGAGATGATGCCCAGAACGGCCAGGGTGGCGATGATTGACTGCCGCCTGTTCCAGATCACGCGCCAGGGCGGGTTAGCCGCCGCGCCGGAGACCGGTGTGGAATTTTCGGATGGAACATCCGCGCCACTATTATGTATATCTGTATCCATTTATTATATTTTATCACATATTAAACATTTGCCAACGCGCAATTTTCCCGGGAATGCGACGGCATCCAATGGCTAATGGGACCTGCGAATCATCCGGATCATCTTGAAATTGATGGATATAAACTTTAGAAACTGCCAGGGCGCGAATGTGCGGAAGAAACGCGTCCATTTTGTGGGACGCGGGGCGAAGGCTGTTGCATCATCACTTTTCATGTCATTACTCCGGAATCAACCACCACAGAGGCCTGGCTTGGGCCTTATAGATGAACATATAGTGAAGGATTTTCTTGATCCAGTGGCCCGCGGAACCAATATCGCCGAATGTGAACCTTAAATCGCGGCCATAATCGGGAAATTTTTCAAAATCCGGAACAATGGGATACATGGTCATCGACGCTGCCGTCCCGGACCAAAAGCCCGCGCCCGCCGAAGCCACACACGCGGCTCCCAACTCCGCCATGGATGCGGTTCCGGGGTGGTTGCCGCCGTGTCCTAAAACGCGATCCGCAACGGCATTGGCGACCACACGGCCCATGATGGCGGAAGGCATGCCCGTCCGCGGCGGGGCCGGCGATATAGGTGTGCCTTTGGCACTGGTTCGGGGCATGGATATTGGATGCGGGGGCGCAAAGGCGATTCCAACCGCGAAAATATTACTGTATTTTGGATTCTGATATGTGCGGGGCCAGTCCGCCGCCTTCCAGTCATGGTATTCTTTTTTGGTGTAATTGGCATCGACTTTCATAAAACCGCTGGGAACAAAGAGATCGGCGGTAATATCCTGCCCGTTGGCATTAAACGCTTTCATTCCGGAACCGGTAAATGGCGGCAGGAGCATGGCAAAGTCGTAAGGCGTCACATATTCTTCACCGTCAAGTAGTTCACAATAAATCTTATCGGATTCAATTTTCTGAACATGCGCGCCGGTTATCCATTTAATGCCGCGCTCCACGAACAATGATTCGGCAAAAATGCGGCTGTGAACAACATAGCCGCCCCGCTTGAAATACATTCCGTCCACACCAAAATCACCCAATTGTGCTTCGTTGGTAATAAACAGAATTGTGGCTTTATCGCGAACCCCGTGCCGCCGAAGTTCAAACTCCACATTCAAAACATATTCAAAAGCCGCCCCTTCACAGGTACACATTCCGTGCCCGGTACCAATGACAAGTGTTTTCCTGATTCCTTTTTTCATTTCCGCAATGCAGGCCAAAAATGCGGTTGAAGCTTTATCGGCATGTTCACAGGTGCACACGGATTGAGTAAAGGCGTCCGGTCCGAGACCCACGGTCGCGGCAAAATTCAACTTGGGCCCGGTGGCATTGATCAGGTAATCATAAGGAATCGATTGTCTGGTATTGGCCTTTTCCCCGGCGGTGAGTTCCACGATAACAGCAGGTTCCGCCCTGGCGTCCGCGGCGATACCCTCCGGGTGAATCTCCAACGCTTTGCCCTGTATGAACTCTATGCCCATTCGGTTGTAGACGGGCCGCAGGGGTACAATGACATCACTTGATTTCATCGCTCCCACGCCCACCCAGATATTCGATGGTATCCAGTTGTAAATGTCTTTTGGCGATACGACCACGACCTGATGCGGCTGCGGCAGCCTGCGTCGCACAAATAAAGCCGCAGTGTGTCCGGCAATCCCGGCACCGAGAATAACAACACGAGCCATGACGCACACCTCACCCGCGGGCGACAGCGCAGCTTCAAACCATCGTCCGCATAACCTTCATTCGCACAGTGGCTGCCATCCGCCGAAACTATATGATGAGCTTACCATACGGGTAATCTCAAAAATATCCGGTTATGCACGTCACCCTTGCCCCGGTTCCGCACGCACTACCACGACATTGTAGCCATCGACTTTGTACAGGCCAAGACCGGCTTAATTATTTCCGTATTTCGCCTGGCTCCGGCGGTTTTCCCAGCACTTTTCCAAAAAGCCATTTTTCCGCATTTGTGCGATAAAGTTTTTCCAGCACTTCGGGCGGTAAATTCAGACCGTGCAGTTGTGGTATGGCATTGGCGGCATCCGGATCATCAATCGGCGATTCCCCGTAATAAGATGTTTCCCATTGGTGGAGATGCACCCAATAGCGGCTGGCGTAATGGTCAAAATCATATTTATCACCGACCACCAGATCGCTGCCAAACAGAATGCGATCCTGATTTCGGATAAAAAACTCCCGCACCGGCTCCACAGGCTGCTCGGCGATGCCGCGAACAATCCACTTGGTGGCACTGGAATCAATGATGTAATGGGGGAAGCGGTCCAGCCGGCGTTGCAACCGATCCAAATCCTCCACGCTTCCGCCAATATGCGCGCCCAGATGCACCCGATCCGGATACTTTTCCAGCATACGATCCAGCATTTCAAATTGCTCGCCAAAAGACTTATGTCCATCCTTCGGATCATAATTTTTACCCGGACCAAACCAGGCCTTCGGATCACCAACATGCGTCATAAAATGATATCCAAGATCATACGCTTGCCGCATCACGCCCTGCATTTCCGGATGATCCAGATCCATCCCCATGCGCTTTTGCGTGCGCGGTGAGTTATGAAATTTAATCAAACGGGAACCACGGGCAAAAAACGAGTCGATTCTCCGCCGCCATTCTTTGACAAAATCATCGCCGGGACTCAGATTCTGCCATTTAGGAATAGCGATAAATTCAAATCTGCCGGGGAACGCCTCGCGCAAGGCGTCCACATCTTCCAGAGGGGCCATGGTCCAAATGCGACCGATGCCATACGCATCGGCGGCATGTAAAAAGTCCCGTGTTAGGGATGGTTCGCGGGTGTGCGTGTGCACGTCGATAATCAATCCTGAAACTTTCCTTTGCGGAACCGCGCGGTAATTGATTCCCAGGCGATTATGTGGTGGAAGTGTCGGTGTGGAGTTGGTTTGATCAGTCATGGGAGTTCCCGAAAAAATATCTGAGGCATCTTACAGCTTCGACACCGGCGGCAGCCAATGTTATCCGCCGGTCACCATTTATTTTAGGCGGCCAATCAGTCGCCGGCGTTTATTTTTTTTGGTTTGGTTCCCACACGGGTTTTGGGCCACGGATTAACATTGGTCAGTAATGTGATCCGCACCGGCCGTCCCTTGGCTACTTTTAATCCGTTAAACCAGTCCCAGACATAATAATGGATGTGATGCGCGGTAAAATAATCCATGGCCCGGCGATCCGCCACAATGCAATACCTTTGACGAATTATACGATTTGGCATTCCCTTGATATTAAACGGCACGTTTCGCAGAACCCATTGCGGACTGGGAAACAATTGCACATGTCCGCGGGCGTAAAACACAAGGCTCGGTTCGGTGTAGCCGACGGCTCCAAGTTTGAAGCCCTCCGCCCGCAGCCGCCGCATCTGCTGTCCGGCCTCCCGGCTAATCTGCAATGCTTTAATACTTGGAAGCGTTGAGATATCCGCAATCATCAGCGTCATGCCGAAGCAGAGCACCGTGACATAAGGCCACGCCGGCCGATTCCATGCGATGGCACCGGCCACACCCGTGGCGATTAACGCTCCCGCCAATGGAATAAGATGATAAAACTCTTCGGGGTGATGCGGTGTAAACAGCAGCCAGCCCGCCACGATAGCGCCAAACCCCATTCCCAGCCAGATGGCCATCCAAACCCAGCGCGCGGCGGCAAACCACTTCGGTGCCAGCACATCGGTCATCCGATGCCAACTCTGTACGAGTGTATCAGCGCAGAGAATCGCCAGTGGGATAAACAGCGGAAGCACATATTCAACCATTTTGGTGACAATGCACTCAAAAATCAGCCAGGAAGGAATGACCCATGCGAGGATGAATTGATACGGTGACGGATCAATGGACATCACCAGCTTGCCGCGCACACGCCTTATGGCGTGATACGCCGCCGGCACGAGCAACACGCTCCAAGGCCAGAAGATCGCCCAGATTGTCAGGAGATAAAATCCGGGCGGTTCGCCATGTCCCTGCAGGCCGCTGGATGTGCGTTTGATGAGGTTTTGATTAATCATTTCTTCGATGAGTTTGCCATCCGTGGCCCGCCACGCCGCGATAAACCAGGGCAAGACCAGAACAATCAGGACACAAAATCCCAGCAGCGGCCGCAATTTCCGCCACCAGTTCCAATTACCTCTGCGGATCAAAGTGTAGAGGAGTTCCGGCAGATGAATAACGCAATTCAGAATGGGGCTTTTCCACCAGTGCCCCCATACGTCCCCGGCACGACCTGTCGTTAAGGCCAGTGAAACCATCGTGGCAAGAACAAAAATGGGCGTCACGCCCTTGGTCATAATTCCCGCGGCCATGGAAGCCCAGAAAATGAGCACCACGTTGATTGACACATGGCCATGGGAGCCGGCATACGATTCATTAAGCAGTTCGCCGCCGTTGGATTCCATCAACTGATCGACGCGAGGTCGTAATTTTGGCACGCCGTCATCGGAAGCCTGGGCATCCCACGCCTCCCATACGCAGGCCATGCACACGGTGGTAAAAAAAATCATCACTGAATCCGCGGTGGCCAGGCGGGTTTCGGCGAAATACAGCGTGGAAACTGAAAGCATCAGCGCGGAGAGCAAACCGGTTGCCCTGCCGAAGCGCCGTCCCGCCATCCAATAAACCACCAGCAGTGTCAACGTGCCGAATAACACACTCGGCAGTCGCGCGGCCATGCCGCTGACACCGAATATCTTATAGCTTATGTCCATAAGCCAATAGATCAC
Organism: Planctomycetota bacterium; assembly: GCA_021799715.1. The sequence goes on from JAJYZY010000037.1 coordinate 15,798, forward strand.
GGGCGGCTTATCGGGCCGCAGGACTCCGTCAAATCGCGGAACAATGAGATTTCCGCTGGTGAGCATTTCCCGCGCCGCGGAGGCAAACCGGGGCTCATCGCGGTCAAACAGCGCAATGCGCGACAATCCCGGCAGGTACAGCGCCGCCGCCAGCAGGACAATCAGCAGCGCGTCTTCCCAACTCCACCAGTGCTTGACCACCTTCTTGTTGATGGGTTCTTCCGGCATTCAACGTTACCCAGCACCGTTGGCCTTGGGGCGGCCAATCGGGCGCAGCTTATGCTCGATGCCCATCTTTTTCGCCATTTTGCCGGCCCAGGCATCGGTTCCCAGCGGGCAACCGCGCTGCAGGCATGTTTCCAGGCGCTGTCGCACGGATTTATCCATGGGCTTATTGACCAGTTTTTTCCAGTGATCCGGCCGCTGCACCGGCAACTCGGCCAGCAGTTGCCGGCCAAGCTTTTTATCACAACCTAAACTGGACCAGGCCCAATCCGCGGCATGTTCAACCACCCGGGCGCGCAGCGGGACGGATTCGACGTAGCGCAGCAGGTCAATTAAATCCGCGCCTTCCTGGACGGCCACGCTTTCATACCGACCTTTATACATGCTTCCCTTCGTTCGTTTGTGCCGCGCCTGATTCCGCTTGACATGCGTATTGGCCACCCATGACATATATTTGGATAAATCGGATTTTCCACGCGGCCGCAGAATGATGTGCCAGTAGTTTGGCATCAGGCAAAACCCGAACACTTCCACCGCGGCCATGGCGGTGCCCTCTATGAGTAATTCCAGGTAGGCCTGGAAATCGTCCGAAGAGCGGAACAGTGCCTTGCCATTTTTCCCGCTGTTATAGACGTGATAAATGACGCCGCCCATTGCGGCCCGTGCTGTTCTTGGCATATCAATACCCTTTCCTTTCTTTGTTCCGGCACCAGCCCGGCACCAACGCGGTACCGCGGCTCATGCCTTATTTTTTTTCTTTTCCGGCCGGGGCGGCGTCGGCTTTGGCGATAAAAAGATTCTTAAGGATATTATCGCCGCTTAGCTGTTCTCCGCTGATCGCCATGGCCAACAATTCGCCGCCCAGAATATCAGGCGCGATAATCAAATCCGGGCCGACGCGCTGTATGCGTTGCAGATTTTTGCTGTTTTTCACCGCGGCCACAGTGCGGGCATTGCCGCCCAATTCCTTGGCGGCCATTACAATAAACGCATTTTCACTGTCATCGGCGCGCAGCGCCAAAATCGCCAGCGCCTTTTCACCGCCCGCTTGACGCAGCACTTCAATATCCGAGGCATCACCCACGAGCATGTCGGCGGGGTCCATCCACGATGTTTCCGGCTCCTTCGGCACGATCACCACCACCGGCAAATGCCGGTTTTTAAGTTCGCGGTATGTATTATGCGAAAGCGGATTATCACCAATGACAACATAATGATCCTGTTTCATACGTTTTTTTTCTCCTGCCAGCAGGCGCTGCATGCGTCCGTTGACCAAGGGCACAATCACAGCGGAAATCGATGTGGCAAAAACCGTTATACCCAGAATAATCATCGATATGACAAACAACCGCGCGTCGTTGGTCTTCGGCACGATATCGCCGTACCCCACCGTTGAAAGTGTTACAACTGAAAAATAAAGTGCCCCGATTAAATTTTTAATCGGCGGTGTGAAACCCTGCCCCAGCACAAATGAGCCGAATACGCTATACCCCAGCAGCAAGATCACGCTCATAAGGCTGAACATGGTTCCCGCCGCCAGACTGGATTTGGAAAAGTGGCGGTAAAACAGAATCAGCGCCACCAGCACAGCGCCATTCAACAACGTCAACATTCCCCATCGCAGGTTGGTCTCATGCAAAATCAGAGCCAGCAACGCGGCCGAAATGATTAGTGCAATAACCCATGCCAGACGCGAGCGAAATGCCAATCCAAATGACATCGCCAGCAACACGGCTCCGGCCGCCGCTTCGGGCAGACCGCCAAGACCCGGCACCACCGCAATCTGCCCGATATGCAGCACCGGCTTGAGCTGTTTAATAAACGGGAATGCTTTGGAGAGCCTTGAAATACCATCCAGCAGTGTTAACAACCCCAAAACCGCGGCGATGGCTGCCACCGGCAGATGGGGAAACCAGTGATCCAGTCGCAGACGCCGGCGCAGACGCTGCATCAGCCGCCCCATTCGCTGGCGGAAAGGAAATGTTAGAACTGGATATTCACGCGGCATGAACCGTTCCTTAAAAGACCACGGGTTGTCCGCCCGCACGAACAACCAGACATGGGTCCGATGAATAAGGCCTCCTGAAAGAGACATTGACATTCAGGTCGTTAATTCAAACTCACATGGCAAGCGGCCGTGCGGCCATTGCCCTTGATGACCTCAAAAATGATTTCCGGCTTGCCGGGCGTGTTTTCCGCTTTGGTTACCAACTTTTTGAAGGTGGTAATATTATCAATGCGGTGGTCATCCACCCGCGTGATGATGTAGCCGGGTTGCACGGGCGTGGTTCCCAGCGAGGCCGGCTTGCCATTGTGCACCAGTACCACATAAACACCATTTTGCGTGGGCGGTAGTTTGCGGGAATACGTATCAATAAATGCCAGATTATGCACCACCAGTCCAATCTTACGATCGTAATACCGCGGCAGCCGGCTGGGCGGCGTGGGAGCCAGCCCAACTGTAATGGCGATATTTTTCGGCTTTCCATTTCTTAGAATACCAAGTTTAACCACTTGTCCCGGTTTTAATTGCTGCATGCGATGCTCAAATCGTGCCACCATCAGCGCGGCCACCGGCGTATGCGCAAATGGTTGGCCATCGACCGTGAGGATGATATCGCGCGACTTCAAACCACCTTTGGCCGCGGGCATTCCCGGAATAACCTGTCCAATCATCAGGCCGGATCGCTGCTTGATGTTATATAATTTGCGCACCGCTGACCGCAGGCCGGTGCTGTCCAATGTGCCAAGCCATGGAATTTTGGCCACAAATCGTTTGTTTGGAATATCGGTTAAATCCTGCTGGAAAGAGTCATAAGCAATAAACATTCCCACCTGCTGATTATCGCGCAATGTAACCGGAACTGATCTGTTCAGCAGTGTAAGAATCATTCCATCCCCCGGATTTGGAACGGTTATTCCCACGAATTTGCCGGTTCGGTAATCAAAAACGGGACTATTGGCATCGGTGAGGCCAAACGAATCCGTTGCGATCAGTGTATGGACCAGCGGAATCATCGCCTTGATGCGGTTAACGCCGACAAATGCGCCATACGCCTGATCCTTGCCCAATCGCCCTACGGAAAATACGCTCTCGGCAAGATATGGCTTTTCGACGGCACCAACATTGATGGGTACAGCGTCAAGCGGTTTGAGCGCCTTGACATAACAGAATAAGCCATCGACGGTTCTTCCGAGATATTCGGCGGGTATTTTTGGCATGTCGCCGCGGGCAATGCGAATTTTCAAATGATGGATATAGTCCAGCGGAACATCCTGCGGAATCAGATCCGACGATACCAGCACCACGCCTTTTTTATTCAGCACAATTCCCTGGCCGCTGAGCTTATTGGTTTTGTGAAATTCATTTTCCGCGGTGTATTGTACAACCACGATGCTGCGGGCGATTTTGGGAACAAGTTTGGCAACACGGGTTGCCGCACCAACGGAAGCACAAGCCGCCAGGGCACAGGCGGGTAAGCAGGCCATGGCCAGCAGGCGGAGAAATTTGGAATGATTATTCATAGTTATATTCCTGATAAAACGCTGAACGTTGTTAACACATTCGGTTGCACAAAACTTAATCACCGCTGCCGGGAGTAAATACCAGCGTGCGCTCCGTGCGACCTCTTTTTACCACAACGGCATACGGCTTTTTGGTTTTAGCCATGCGATCAGCCAGCATTTTGAGTTGGACGCTGTCAATGATGCGCGTGGTACCGACCATGCGGATAATATCACCATCTTCCATACCGGCGTTATCCGCAATCGATCCGCTCTGCACACTGGTAACCAGCACGCCTCTGATCATTTTCATCTGCTGTTGCCGCAGGTACGCGCTGGTCAGGTTGCGCACGACAATTCCCCATGGTTTGATCTGATGCCGCGGCGCGATAACGCTTTCCAGACGCTGCGTAACAATGCGCAACGTCTCCCGCTTCATCACTGAATCGCTGTTCATACGGTCCAAAACCAGCGTTAGCGTTGAACCAACGGGCTGATCGGCAATGTAACGCCGCACGGCCGAAATTTGTTCCGGGAAGCGGCAATTCGTGACGTAGCCGTTAACCGACAACAACACATCCAGAGCCTGCACACCTCCGGCGGATGCCGGCGAATCATGATCCACCGATCGAATCAATACCCCTTTTCCCGGCGGCAGATGGTAAAAACGACTCAGCCCGAGCATGGGTTCAAGTTCCAGGCCGATATAACTGCGCGACACTTTGCCGTATTTGAGTAATGACGGAATCACGCGTCGCGCGACATTAATCGGGATGGCAAAGCCAAGATTATTGGCCGTCGGATCTCCCCGCGTGTTAATGCCGATAACATGCCCGCGCAGGTTAATAAGCGGCCCGCCGGAATTTCCCGGATTAATGGCGGCATCCGTTTGCAGCCAGTTG
>JAJYZY010000171.1 GCA_021799715.1 Planctomycetota bacterium
ATTTTGTGTTTTCTGTCATACTCTTACCCATGGTGGCGTACTCCTAAAAAAAGAACATCAAAGACAACCTTTAGGTTACGCCGCCTCTTTTATCCCGTCCACAACTTTTAATAGTATCTCCATCACCGCAATGATCTGGTCCCACAATTCATGGCGCGATATTTCGATAACGATGTTGGCATCAAGCAGGAGTAACCTGAACTTCTTCACCGTCGGGAACCTCCTGTTCAACGAAGCGCATGGCTTCCCGCCGTGAAATATCCAGATACGCGGCGAAGCGGCCGATTGCTATTTCGCCCCGGCGCATCGCCTTGACCGCCAGCGCATGATAACGTGCCGGCCATGGACGGAGGGGCTTTGGGGTTCCACGATCCTCAAGCAACGGTGCCATTCTCCTGGCTCGTTCGATATCCCGTTTGGTCTGGTCCGCACCAGCCTGTCCGCGATCGTATAAAAAGTGCATTCGCCAGACGACGGAATCCACCGATACATCAAATTCGCGAGCGATGTCATATAACGATTCAATTATTATTCTTCCGTCGTGCATGCGGGCATTGACTGCGGCGCGAAATGGATCAGCGGGAAGCAGAAGGTTGGCCGCGAAGCATGTGGCCAATTTCTCCTCGCGCTCGCGAGGAATTGATTGCGCCCCTGTGCTTAAATGGAATAACCGCCAGGTCAGCAGGTGAAACAGCTCGTGCGCCAAGTCATGGTTGCGCCGCCATCGGGCATTTTGGGAATTCAGCAGAATGGCCGCGCCCAGAGTATCCGAAACGGTCGCGGCCGCCGTGCCTGAAGGTTCAAAACTGAGGTGGAAAATCTTAACTCCGCAGGCCTCTTCAAGTGTAGCCAGCAGGGAAAGACCGGGCCGGTCACCCAGTTGCAACTCGCGGCGAACACGCTTGGCTAACTCTTCGGCCTGTGGATACCCGTAGGTCTCGGGATTGCCGGTGGCAAGAGGGAGGCTCATTGGCACAGACTCACCGCACCAAATTTCAAGGTTGTGGTATTGCTCACAGAGCCGGAGGAATTGGACCTCAATTTGTTCCGCATTTTGTTGTGGCCGTTCGCGCCACAGTACCGTTGGCTGCACGTCCAGTGGAACCTCGGTAAGAAAGAAAGCAACCGAGCGCTTGTAGACGTCGGTCAATTTCCGCAACTGGCTCAGACTCGGCTCCCGTTTGCCATTTTCAAATTCAGAGAGCGAGGACTCGCCGATGTCGGACCTCTCTCTTACCTGTGCCAAGGAAAGGCCAGCTCGTTGTCGCGCGTACTTCAAACGGTCCTGGATTTTCATAATCGCCCCCAAATTTATCCTCCCCATGCTTCTCATTAAACGAACATTTATATGCTCTATATCGGAAAAAACAAGGATAAGTATTCTATATTGCAGAATTATATGCGTAATGGTGCTTATTCGGATTCAACTTGTCCGCAGAAGGCGTCACGTTGCGGAAAGGGAATCAGCGCATGCCAATCTTCCGCGATTTTCCTTTGTCGGCTGCCGCCGGGGTGGCGGGCCAGCGGCGGCCGGAAAAGTCGCCGGGGTGCTGGGCGTACCAGGCAAATAAAAAGCCGTAGGCGGTGGGCAGTTGTTGCGGGGAATTGACCGTAACGGTACGCCATTGCGGCTCTTTGAAACATTGCAGCACAATCGGGACACCCGCGAGTTTCAGGTGCACAACGCCGGCACGATTTTGCCGCGCAAAAAGCCGTGAAAACAGCAGGGGCCGCCAATGGTGTTGGATCCGCAAAAGTATCAGGCTGGATTTCAGCCGCGGATTGCGGTGATTCCACAGCGGCGCAACCGGATAGCGTGGTCCGGCGGGGCTGTGATCATACGGGCCGTACACATCTTTACGATATGCGGCGTACAAACTCGTTATGCCCGCAATCATGGTCGTATCCGGATACATGCTTTTCCAGTTCCGCCACGTTACGACCTGACAGGGCAGGGCGGTGAGCCTGGCGTGATCGGCGGCCATCGGGCCGGCAACGGCCCGGCCCGCAATTGGACTCCACAAACTTTCGTCCGCGACCTTCGGCTCATGGTCGTAAATCAGGGCATTGCCGTTATAAACCAGGCCGCTGTATCCAAAGCGGAGAATCCGGCCATGAACCCGGCGGCTTACAACCAGGGCTGTATCACAAAAGCCATCCCAGATCACCGCAATGGCTTTGCCGCCCAGGCGATCATTGCATACTTCGTGCCAATTCATCATCGGCAGGGGATAAGCTCTGGCCTGTCCATGAATCACCACGCCGACAACACGATCCGGTCCCTGCATGAATCCGCCGGCATCGCGGCGGGCATCGTTAATTTTGCTGACCTGCCGCGGCGTAAGTAAACGGGGATGGGTAAGGGCATTAAGGCCGTCTTTACTGTTTCCCGAAGCCACCAGAAGCCCGCGGTTTATCAGCAGCGGGTGCAAATTAAAATCATAACTGCTGACGTGCACGCCGTCCCCGATGGTGCGGGTGAAATCACCATTGGCCAGGGGAATGATAATTTCCTTGAAAGCCAGTCCCACGGTGGTCAAAGCCAACAGGACAATAATCCATAAACCGGAGGAAAAAAACGCGATGAATTTATTTTTCATGGCCTCACTATTTACCCTCAGCACGGCGCGGATCGGCCAGGGAATCCGGCGGCGGCGGGTTTTAATTATTCGGCAGTAGCGCCGGTTGTATCAGCGCCCGCGAAGCCCCGGCCAGACCCGCCCAGAAGCTGGATTGATACTCCGTGGGTTCTCGCCGCGCCGGGCGGCGTATTGGCCACCATGGCCATCAGCAGAAGCGGAAGATAAATGACGCTGGCCAGAAAGACCTTCCGCGCGCCGGCGCGGCTCGGATTGCGCAGCAACACCGTGGCGAGAAAAATCATGACCGTTCCGAGCATGATCGCACAAAACGTATACCATAAGCCAGACCCGCCCAGCACCGTTTCCGCCAGCGCCGCCGGGAGCAAAAGGACGCTGTAAAGCAATATCATACGGCAGGTGAATCGGCCCGTTTTGTCCACCACGGGCAGCATTTTGAAACCGGCCTTCTCATATTGGTCGCGGTAAAGCCAAGCGAGGGCGAGAAAATGTGGAATCTGCCAGACAAACAACAACACGCCCAGGGCGACGGCGGCCGGCGCGAGCTGTCCAGTGGCGGCGGTATAGCCCATGACTGGTGGAATTCCGCCGCAAATGGCCCCCACCAGCGTGTTGAGGGTGGAAAAGCGTTTCATGGGCGTGTAGACAAAGGCGTACAGTATTAGATTGGTCAAGCCCAGCAGGGCTGTAAGCGGGTTGGCTCCCAGCCACAACATGGTCATGCCGATGCCGGCGGTTCCGATGGCAAAAATGACGGCTGTGGAGGGCAAAATGCGGCCCGCGGGCAGCGGGCGGTTGGCGGTGCGCGGCATCAGCGCGTCGCGCGAAATTTCAAATAGTTGATTCAGCGCCGCGGCACCGGCAGCCACCATCCACGTGCCGGCAGCCACCCAAAGCAATTTCAGCCAGCCCGTCCCGCTGGCTCCGCCAAGCCAGAATCCCACCATGGTTGTAATGACCACCATGCCGGTTAAGCGGATTTTGGCCAGTTCCATTAGGTCTGATAAAAACGATGATTCGACCGTGGTCGGCGTGATGGATTGCGCGGCAATGGCGGTAGGCGAAACTTCGGTAAGCGTGCTCATAAAATATCAGGCGGTCCTGTTTACAAAACCACCGTCCAACTCACAAAAAGCCCATGCGCTGCGCGCCAAGTTATCTTTCGGGCAGGGCCAGACCGATCCCGGCCAAGCCCCCGATGGCCTTCCGCATGTTTCATATTAGGCGAACATCATGCCCTATTGCAAATGGCAATGAAATCATGGCGGCGGAACGGCAGGGGTAAGGGCCGGATTTTTGCCATGTCGCGCCCGGCACTTCCCTTGCCGACAGTTGCAAGTTCTGCTAACGTTTTGGTCTTTGGCGGAAGGAAAGCACCAGGCCGAGCGTGTGCGGTCGGCGATAGTAGTAGAGGATGACGTTGCGAAACACTCGGCAAGCACGGGCGGCGATGGCGATTGGCACGCGAATAGCGCGCGAAGTGGCGGTACCGGCCAAGGTGCCTGTGGATCCCATGGAAACGCTTTCCCAGACTGAACTGGAAACTATGATTGATCAGATGGCATTAACATCAAGTGAACTCGATGCCGCAGTGGACCGGGCCGCGGACGCATTGCGTTCCAAACAGCACAGTGACGGCTATTGGGTGGGAGAGTTGCAGGGCGACAGTATTCTGGAATCAGAATACATTATGCTGAAATTCATTTTAAGCCAGGAAAACGACCCGGCGCTGCCGAAAATTGCCAACTATCTCCGCAGCATTCAGCAGGCGGATGGGGGCTGGAGCCTGTTTCCGGGGGGCAACAGCGATTTAAGCGGCACGGTCAAGGGCTATTTTGCCCTGAAGCTCATGGGTGATGACCCGGAGGCTCCGCACATGCGTGTGGCCCGGCAGGTTATTCGGCATCTGGGCGGAGCCGAGCAATGCAACAGCTTTTCCAAGTTTTATCTCGCGGCGCTGGGGCAGATCAGTTACGATGCGTGTCCGAGCATTCCGCCGGAAATTATTCTGCTGCCCAAATGGATCTATTTTAATTTATATGCGGTAT
>JAJYZY010000038.1 GCA_021799715.1 Planctomycetota bacterium
TCAAGCCCGCTGCGCTGCGTGGCGGCTCGCTGCGCTCGCCGCCCCTACGCTGCGCGGGCTTGACTTCGCCCCAAGGGGTGACACTTCTATTGAAACGAGTACCCGTGACATTTCTATTGAAACAGTATAAAACCCGCATCCAAAGACTTGTTAAGAGCGGCGTTGTGTTTTAAGCTACCGTTCTGTTATTGAGATGATTATCATAGTACAAGGTGTTTTTTATTATGACTAACAGTGAATTTACCAGTGTGCAAGTTCCGTCACATGGACAAGCCATTACCATGGGGGCGGATAGAAAACTGCACGTTCCGGATCATCCCATTCTGCCATTTATTGAAGGTGACGGCACGGGACCGGATATCTGGCGGGCCAGTGTGCGGGTGTTTGATGCGGCGGTGGCAAAATCCTATGGCGGCAAACGCAAAATTGCCTGGATGGAAGTGTATGCCGGCGAAAAATCATTCCTGAAATTCAAAACCGGCGAACCGGTTGGGGATGCCAAAGCCTGGCTTCCCGATGACACGGTCAATGCGTTTCGCAAATTTCTTGTGGGCATCAAAGGGCCGTTGACCACTCCCGTGGGCGGTGGAATTCGATCATTGAATGTGGCATTGCGGCAACAGTTGGATTTGTACGTTTGTGTGCGGCCCGTGCGCTATTTTAACGGTGTACCAAGCCCGGTAAAGCGCCCGGAAGCGGTCAATATGGTCATATACCGGGAAAATACGGAAGATATTTATGCCGGAATTGAATGGGCCGCCGGCTCGCCCGAAGCTCAAAAAGTGCTGAAATTCATGGAGTCGGAATTTCCAGCGGCGTTTAAAAAAGTGCGTTTCCCGGCAACGTCGGGAGTAGGCATCAAACCGGTAAGCAAAGAGGGCTCACAACGGCTGATTGGGGCCGCCATTGATTATGCCATAGCCCACAAACGCAAAAGCGTCACACTGGTGCATAAAGGCAATATCATGAAATATACGGAAGGGGCCTTCCGCGACTGGGGTTATCAATTGGCCAGGGAGAAATACGGAGCGGTTGAAATCGATGGCGGTCCGTGGTGCAAGCTCCCCAATGGAATTGTTATTAAAGATTCCATTGCGGACATTACGTTGCAGCAGGTGCTCACCCGCCCGGAAGAATTTGATGTCATTGCCACGCTGAATCTCAACGGCGATTACTTAAGTGATGCTCTGGCGGCGCAGGTGGGCGGAATAGGCATTGCACCGGGCGGCAATATTAATTATCACACCGGCCACGCGGTGTTTGAAGCCACCCACGGCACCGCGCCCAAATATGCCAATCAGGATAAGGTCAACCCCGGAAGCGTTATACTTTCGGGTGTCATGATGCTGGAGCACCTTGGCTGGCAGGAAGCGGCGGATTCCATCGTCAAGAGCCTGGAACGGACTATTGGTGATAAAATTGTGACCTATGACTTCGCCCGGCTCATGAGCGGTGCCAGAGAGGTTAAGTGCAGTGAATTTGCCGATGCGCTTATCGGCAATCTGGCCTGAAACCCGCGGCATGCCTATAATATGCGTGTTTAAAGATCGGAAGCTTCAGGATTTCGCGCCGGAGGCGGCATTTTGCGGATACATTGGTGTTTCCGTTCTGAAAACGCCGATAACCCGGCAGCGAAAAATCGCTTGCGGCGATGGCGTGTCGGCTATAAGGTATATGAATCAACCAAGGGCTTGCCGATAAAAGCTCCGGAAGTTGACGGCGGCTCCGACGAATAGCTGGCTGGCGGAACACGCGATGGAAACCATAACTCTCCGCGTTGCGGAAAAGGATTGATTATGAGCGAACAATTTAAGGATAAAACAGTTCTGGTGGTGGATGACGACGCCGATGTATTGGCCACCATCACCGCGGCATTGTCCACAACCGGCGCTAAAGTTATCTCCGCCGCGGATGGCAATACTGCCGTTGACATGGCGGAAAAAGATCAACCTGATTTGATCGTTCTGGATATGATGCTGCCCAAACGCAGCGGGTTTCTGGTGGTGGAGCGAATCAAGGCCCGCAAGCCAAAAGGCAGCAAGCCCTTTGTTATTATGATCACCGGCAACATGGGAACGCGCCACAAAACCTATGCTGAAACGCTGGGTGTTGATGATTACATCAACAAGCCGTTCCGCATTGATCGGCTCATTACCTCAATGGATAAATTACTTAACCCCGCGCCGGCAGCGTCGTAACGGCGTTGCATCGGTCGCCGCAACTGGATGCCGCTTATGCCGGAGCTTCCGGAAGTTCAGGAAGTTCGCCGCACCCTTGAACCGTTTGTGCTCCATGTGCCAATTGTTGATGTCATGGTCCTGCGGAAAAATTATATCCGTTCGGGGGCGGCAACCATCAAGAATCTGATCGGGCGGCGCGTCAGCCATACCGTGCGGCATGGTAAAAAGCTTTTCTGTATTTTTGATGATCTTCAGGTTCTGCTGCTCCACCTCGGAATGAGCGGATGCATTGAATGTTGCCAACGTGACATTCCGCGTCGGCCGCATACGCATTTTGCCCTGGTCCTGGCGACGGGCCTTGAAATGCGCATGCACGATCCGCGCCGCTTCGGCGGCGTGTGGCATTATGCTACTTGGCCGTCGGCTGAAAAAGCGCAAATAACCGGCAAGCTCGGGGTGGATGCCCTGGACGTTACCGCAGCACATTTCGTGACATGGCGGAACATGCGGGGCCGGTTGAAAGCGCAATTGTTATCGCAACGTACTGTGGCCGGCCTCGGAAATATCTATGTTGATGAATCGCTTTGGATGGCAAAACTGCATCCGCGGCAGATATTGTCCAAAATCAGGCCGGATCAGAAAGAAGCTCTGGCGCAAAGCATCCGCATGGTTCTTAACAAATCCATCAGCATGGGGGGCACAACGCTGCGGGATTATCGCAATGTAGCCCAACAGCAGGGGCGGTTCGCCCGAAGCCTGTGTGTTTATGGCCGAGCCGGGCTGCCGTGTCCGCGCTGCGGAAAAGCGTTGATTTCCGAAGTTATAAGTGGCCGCACAACCGTTTTCTGCGCCCGATGTCAGCGGAGAAACTGAAACATCGACGGTGCGGAGCATTTTTTCTTCATCGCCCGGTCGTTGTGGTTATGGCGTCCGGGGGTTTATAATTCTGTTGCGTGATGAAGGTATGAATTCCTGAAGAGGTGCGGTTCTTTATGGAAGAAGTTGGAGCGTTTGATCTTCATGCGGCGTTTTTGCGCCGCGCCCAGCACGATATCAAAGCCTTCCTGGAGGCATTTGCCACCCGTCTGGAACAATCGCTTCCGGGGCAGGTGGAAGTGCATCGGAAGAAGGATTCGTTGTTTGCGAAAACCCAGCATGTTGTCGGCATTACCGTGCATCTCGGAACAAACCGGTTTGTACTTGATAACTCCGGCCCCGGCCTGCATTTAAGCCGCTGTAACGAAGTGCGCGGCATTGTGCTGAAAAATGAGGAAATGCAACTGCCGGACTGGCTTAGCAGTCTAAATAAGGAACTAGGTGCCATGTCCGCCAACATGGCCGGGGCACAAGGCATTCTGCACGAATTTTTGATGAATTAGATTTTTCTCTTGCATGCCGGAGTGCTTATCGCTATAAAGCCCACAGAGGGTTTCTTGCATCTGCGTTGAAGAGACCGTAAAGCGTTGAGATATCCTTTAAGAAGGGATTTGCCATGTCGCTGCTGGGCCGAGTATTGGGGCAGAACCAGGATCCGGATTGGCAGCGGCATCAGGCCGAGCAGTTGGCCCGTAATCAGGCGTGGGACACGGCCTTAACCAATCAGACTCTGCCGGATTTCGTCAAGCAACGCCTTTTGGATACAAAATCGGGCAAGCTGCCATGGGTTTCCACCGGTTCGGTAGGGGCGCTTTTGGCGCAGCGATCGCACGGCATACACCCGTTGGGAATGGTATCGGGGAATTGCTGGTATCACTATGGCTATTCATGGACACGCGGCCATTATGACGGCTGGCACACCGCGATCGACCGCATGCAGCATGAGGCAACCCTGATGGGTGCCAACGCGGTGGTGGATGTTAAGTTAAGCGCTACGCGCATGGAAGGCACGGGGGAAGATCAGATGGATTACGCGGTGCTGGGCACAGCGGTGCGTATTTCCGGTCTGGCAACGCCGCGCGTTCCGGTGATCGCCACTGTTTCGGCACTGGAGTTCGCGCGATTAATGGAATCCGGAATTCTTCCCGTTGGCCTGGCCATCGGCGCGCACTATAACTGGCATTATTCGTATAGGAATGCATCCGGTCAGGGATCATGGTGGAATCAGGAACTCCGTGAGCTGTCGGATTTCATGACCGATGTTCGCCGCGCGGCGTTAAGCCAACTGGCTACGGATGCGGCGCGAATGGGCACCGGTGTACTGGCCCGCGTGCAATTTTCAGAATTACTGCGCGGCGAACCAGCGGAACAAGACCCGCGGCAGAGGTTTCTCGGCCGGCACATTGCGTTCGGCACGGCCGTGCTTCATGAGCCGCGGCGGCATATATCGCTTAAATTGAGGCCCGTATTCAGCGTAAGTGATGGAAAAATGACACCGGTTATGCCTTCGGAAAAGGAGATTATCTAAATGGCGGACGAAACAGGCGCACAAGCAAATCCGGCTCTGGCCGGTCTTCCGAAACATGCTTTGGAGCGGTTGCAGGGGCTGCGGGAAGCGGGCCAAAGCGGCGGCATATTTACATCGGATTTATCCGTCAATGAGTTTTTGATGGTTCGTGAGGCGGGCTTTGAACCGCTGGGGCTGGTGGTGGGGTCCTGCATTTACCATGTTGGTATTCAGTATGGTTCCTGGGGACAGAACCAGGAATTAAATGTCATTTCCCAGGCCATGTACCAGGCTCGGGAACTGGCCATGACCCGCATGGAGCAGGAGGCCTTGACGCTCATGGCCGACGGGGTTGTGGGCGTGCGGCTGGAAGTAAAACGATTGGGCTGGGATCGTGATATTCTGGAGTTCATGGCCATTGGGACGGCCATATCCCACAGCGCGGGTCATCCCGGGTTTAAAGGGCCGAAGGGTATGCCGTTCACTTCGGACCTCTCCGGGCAGGATTTCTGGATGCTGCTGCGGGCGGGCCATCGGCCCCTGGCCATGGTCATGGGATCGTGCGTGTACCATGTGGCGCATCAGGGTGTGTTTAAGGCCATGGGCAATGTCGGTCGAAATGTGGAAATTACCCAATTCACCCAGGCCATGTACGATGCCCGTGAATTGGCAATGGAACGCATGCAGAACGAAGCCAAAGAAGCCGGTGCGGACGGCGTGGTGGGCGTGCAGTTGCATGAAGGATCGCATAATTGGCAGCCGCATGTCATTGAATTTTTCGCCGTTGGAACTGCGGTCAAGCCGATTGAGGATAAAGCCCTGATTCCTGAACCGGCTTCACCTCAGATTGTCATTCCGGTAAATGATTAGGTATGCTGATTGTCTGTAATAAATATCCATTGATAGGAGTTTTGTCATGAGCAACATGTTTCGCCGGGCCGCTGAGATTATTGAAGCGAAAGTCAATAAGTTTTTGAATAATGCCGAGAATCCGGATGAGACGCTGGATTTATCCTACGAGAAAATGCTCGGCGCTCTGCAGGAAACCAAACGGCATCTTGCGGATGTCGTGACCGAACAAAAAACACTCGAACGTCAAATGTTGGCGGCACAGGCGGATTCACATCGGTCCGAAAACGATGCCCGCATGGCCTTACAGGCCGGGCGCGAAGATCTGGCAAAAGCCGCCCTGACGGAGAAACAGACCGCGGATCAGAAGGCCGCTTCCCTCAAAGATGCCAGCGATCATGTTGCGGCACAATCACAAAAACTTATCAGCTATGAAAAACAGCTCGAAGACCGCATTGATCAATTCCGCACGCAAAAAGAAGTGATGAAAAGTCAGTATGACGCTGCCAAAGCGCAGGTAACCGTCAGTGAAAGTCTCGCCGGCATCGGCAATCAACTCGGTAACGTGGGTGATGCGCTGCAACGGGCCAAGGATAAAACCAATCAGATGCAATCACGGGCGGACGCGATGGAATCGCTGACCGACGCGGGTGTTCTCAGTGACGGCGTAGATGGGCGCACCAAAACCGAACGTGATCTGGATGCGTTGCGGGCCGGTTCCGGTGTCGAAGCTGACCTGGCCCGACTGAAGGGTGAAATCGGGCAGACCAAACAATTGCCTTCGGGATAATTCCAACGCATTGCAATTGTCCGTGACATCCACGGTGGTAGAAAAAAGCCCTGCGCGAATGTGCCGCGCAGGGCTTCTTTATTTGTTGTGCATTGAATAATCGTGCGGCGAATTCTTAAGCCGCGGTTGCCACAGAATAATCCGTTGCTGTGTCGCATATTTCAGCATTCGCAGGAGAATGCCGAGGCGCCCAACCGCGGATAGTATCCGGTGATTGGCGGATTACCGTGCCGCTTTCTTGCGCGGCATGAGAAACAGGCACGCACCACCGAAAATAAATAGCGCCACCGTGGCCGGTTCCGGTACCGCCGATGGATCATTAATAAATCCGATTCCGGCGGGGCCGCCCAGGCCGGTGACAATCGGGGTCATCACGCCGGTACTGAAGTTCAGCATATCCAGGCTGTGATTGGTCTTATCCGATGAATAGGCCTGATTGAGAGTAAACCCATTGTTGGCGGTCAACGCGTAAACCACGTTGTTTTTCACATCGGAAAATAACAGCGTGCCCTTCGCGGCTGTCGCAAAACCAGTGTCATCGGTATTAACCGGGTTGCCATTGGTATCCGTGAGATTAAGCAATGAGATGCTCTGATTTGGTCCGGGATTGGTAACTTCCGTCAGTTGTGCGCCACTTTCATTAGACAATAGCAGACTGCCGGTGGGGGTCAGGTTAAGCGAATCAGGATCAAATACGTTCATTTGCACGGACTGGCCGGTTACGGCATTGGTCGCCATATCATTGCCCCAGACCACGCCCATCGCGGTGGCAGTGGCGGGATAGGAATTGGGATCGGCGTTAACCTGATAAATAACCGGGTGGCTGTTGACCTGCCCCGGGCCGTCGCCCCCATTATCCGGATTTGAACCGGACGCATATAGCTGACCGTTAACAAATTGCAGGCCGTCAAATCCGCCGCCATGGACTGATGGATTGGGATAGCCATAACGCATCTGTGATCCGGTCGCGGTATTGATGACCGTCAAGGCCGAGTTTCCATCTTCATTTTCATCCGTGTACAGCATGCCGTTGGCACCCATGGCCAGACCTTCGACATGTCCGGTCACATTGAAGTGATTAACAAGCTGGCCCGTAAGAGTGTACTGCGCGACCACGCTTTGACCGCCATCGCTGCCGTCGGACATGACGTTGTTGCCCCAGCCGATAAACACGCTGTTGCCGGCCACGGTAATATCATCCGGAGCACTGACAACCTGCGAGGCTCCGGGAATAATTCCCTGATTCAAACCAGGCACCGTAAACGGCGCGGCAAAAGTGGTCAGAGAATATCCGGCCGCTACAACCGGACTGGCGTTGATGCCGGATACCCCCGCGGCCAGCGTGGCGGTACCGGCCAGTGCCAGGGCAATGGCCGCCTGAAACTTGGAACTGATGTGACGCATAATGAATTCCTCCGTATGGGAAAAAATGGATCAGAGCAACGTCGCCTGATCTCTTGAGGGCAGGTTAGCAAAGCCGTGTTTGTGCAATATTAAAAAAAAGGAAATGTTGTGTGTGCCCCGTGAAGTTGCTTTTTCGGGGACATTTTTTGATGATATAAGCTGGAAGGCAATGCTTTTTGGAGGATCACACCATGGAAAAATCCATCATTGATGAATATGTGCGGCAGGCATCGGTATTACCCGGTGCCATCCGGGGATTGTCTTCCGCGGAGCTAAACGCGCATCCGGTACCCAATACATGGAGCATCCGGCAGATTGTCATGCATCTTATGGACAGCGATTTAATTGCATCGGATCGGATGAAGCGCATTATTGCTGAGGATAACCCGACACTCATAGGCTTCGATGAAAGCGCTTTTGCCGCCAAATTGTTTTATGATCAGCTCGACCCGGTGATCGCCGCGGATGTGTTTTCCAAAAATAGGTTGCTTACCGGAGATATTTTATATCGGCTGCCTCCGGAGGCTTTCGCCCGATCGGGCACCCACAATCAGCGGGGCCGCCTGACACTGGAAGATCTGGTGAAGATGTACGTCCAGCATCTGGATCATCATCTGAAATTTATTAAGCACAAACGGCAACTTCTCGGCAAGCCGCTGTGATCATGGGCGGTCTACCGCATGAAACCAGCGAGAGTTAATCACATCGCTGCTTCCAGATTGGCGCAGGCCTGCACGATAAAGCGTTCCATGTTGCGCTGTGAATCGCCAAGGCTCGTTTTGGCGGCCATATCGGCGGCCAGGAGGGCGGCACTGATGCGGCGGCAGCCGTCAACGCCCCATCGTCGGGCAGAATTCATAACGGCATTGGCCCGGGGCGGCGGCCAGAGTTTGAGTTCCCGGGTGATCTGGGCATCGCTGAGGCGTCGATCCAGCATTTCTCTGGCCCGCAGGACCTGCCCCAGCCAGAAAAATATGGCACCAACGAGTGTAAATCCGACGCGCGCATCCATTTGCCACAATTCCGTGTGGCGCGTCAACGCTTCTCTGGCGTTTCCCGCGGCCAGGGCGTCAATAAGACTCCACACCACCTGTTCATGCTGAAATCCCACCAGCTCATCAACCATGGCTGTGGTGATAACCGATTGTCTATCCGCATACAGGGCCAGCTTGGCCAGTTCGCTTTCCAGCCGAGCCAGGTCCGTTCCCACAAGTTCCGCCAATCGGATGGCCGCCTGGGGTTCCAGTGTTTTATCAAAATCCGCGCGGGCATGCTGGGTAAGCCAGCGCGGAACATCCTCTTCCTTCATCGCCTGGCAAAAAATCACCGCGCCTTGTTTATCCAGAAATTTATGCAGACGTGTTGTTTTGAGCCAGTTGTCGCAAACCAATACCAGTGTGGTGTTGTCACTGGGGGCTTCGGCATACCGCAAAACGAGATCGCGCGGAGATGTGCCGCCGGATGTGCCCGGCAAATCGGACTCATCATCATTTTCATCCGCAATCGATTCCGAATTGCTTCCACCGCGACCCTTCAACAGCGCATCGGCGGGTTCCAGCACCACTAATTTTCGACTGGAAAACATGCCGAAGGTTCTGCATTCATCCAGTAATGCGGCAATCGATACATTGGGTTCAAGGCGAATATAGCCGGCGTCCATCGAGGCACTCTCAAGGGCGGCTTGCCGAATGCGCCCCAACCACTGTCGGCGCAAAAAAGCCTCGGTTCCAGCCAATACCATCACCGGGTGGATATTTATTTTCGCTTCGGTCTGCTTTGCGGCCATTAATGCATATTACCGGCCGGTAGCGTTTCATGCCAATGCTTTTCATGCCGGCGAACCAAACAACGTGGCTCTGTTCAGGCCAATTGCGGTAATAATCTGGCGGGATTATGCTTTCGCACGCCAAAATGGAGTTGACATCAGCCGGAGTCATGGGCAACCCATAGAGGCTCGGTAGCGTGCAGGAGACAGGGATTGCAGCTTAGCGTGGAGCAAATTGAGCCGGTGCGGCAGCTCTATGATGCGGGTTTATACCTGCGGGCCTATCACGAGGCTCAAAAAATTGCTCCGTTGCCGCAATGGCGCTCAACCGCGGGCCGGATCATGGCCGGGCGACTGGCGGGGAATCTCGGCGGCGGCCGATTGGGAAATGCACTGCATTATTTGGCCCATCGCGAGGATCCGGCCTCGCCTGATGCCTGGTATTATTATGCGCATGTTCTATTAAACCGGCGCGGCCCGTTGGAGACCTGGCAATTTGTTCGCACCCATAACTTGCCGGATTCCGCTCCGGCTGAATTGCGCTCGAATTGGTGGGGAATCAAAGCCCGGCTTCTGGGGATTATGAGGGACTTCAGCGCTGCGCAAAAGATGCTGGCCATTGCCGAAGAAATATCGCCTGATGATCCCTGGTTGGCAGTGGAGCGATGCGGTGTTCTGGAACGGCAGGATCGCTACGAAGATGCGCTGGCCGCGATCATGCGGGGCCTGGAAATCCGTCCATGGTATCGACCCGCCGTTCAAGCGGCAGCACATGTCATGCAACTGCTGGATAAGGAAGGTCAAGCGCTGGAGCTGTTGTCTCAGGCGGCGCAACGCAATGAGAGTGTGGCATTGGTTTTACAACTGGCGACATTGCAGACGGAAATGCGGAATTATTCCGATGCTCGAACTCATTTCAACAAAGCCGTCGATCTGGCCCCTCTCATGGATAAGCACCTGCGTGAATGGCTATGGGGTATGCAATCCGATGCGGCCTATTTCTGCGGCGAACCGTCCATTGCCGCCGAGTTGGCGGCGAAATCGAAAAATAAATTCTATCAGAAAATCTCCGAAAAATTAAAACGACCCGCTGAAAACGCTTCGCGCGTCATGCTGCCCGTCGGTTTTGTCCGACAGCACCACCTGACGTGTGTGCCGGCGGTTGTCGCGTGTCTGGGGCGATACTGGAATAAACCCGTTGATCATCTCGCTGTGGTAAGTGAAATCTGTTATGACGGCACGCCCAATCGAGCGTTGCGGCAATGGGCCGCCGAACACGGCTGGTTCATGATTGAATTTCGTGTTACGTGGGAAATCAGCCGGGAACTTATCGACCTGGGCATTCCCTTTGCCCTTGCTACCGTTGAACCGGGCAGTGCCCATTTACAAGCGGTGATCGGCTACGACGATCTGCGCGGCACATTGATTATTCGTGATCCGTATATCCGTCCGGTTACGGAAATGGTTGCTGAAATAGCGCTCGAACATTATCGATCTACCGGACCGCTTGGCATTGTGCTGGTTCCACTGGATCAAAAGCCGCGCCTCGATGGCATGCAGTTGGGCGATTCCGCACTGTACGATCAACTTCATAAGGTAAATGCCGCGTTGCACCGGCATGATCGCAATGCCGCATGCACGGCTCGCGATGTGATGCGGTCCACCGCTTCGGATCACCGTCTCACACTGACCGCGGAACAGGATATCGCCGCCTACGATGCGGACCCCGGAACATTGCTGCAATGTTACGAAAAATTACTGGCCCAATTTCCGGATGATTCAGCGTTGCTGATTGGAAAACTCCAATGCCTTCGGACGCTGGAGCGACGGGAGCAACGTATGGAAATACTGCAGAAGAAATGCCAATCCCGACAGACTCATCCGATATTTCGGGAACTTTATGCCAGAGAGCTTATGGACGATGCCCGACAATGGGCCATCGTGGCGCAAATATTAAGGCAAGTTATTCGCGCCATGCCCTTGGCTGCGGCTTCTTACAATGATTTAGCCGGTGTGCTTTGGAATCGCCGCGAATTTGAGCAGTCGCTTGAACTGTATCGGTTTGCCTGTTGTATGGATGATAAGGCCGAACACCTCGCCCGATCCTACTTCATCGCTTCCAGGCATTTTAAGCAGGAATCCGTGGTACTTGATTTGTTGCGGGAGCGCTTCGACGCATTTGGCACACGAACGGGGCGACCGGCGAGTCTTCTGTTCTGGGCGTTGGAGGAATTGGATCGAACCGATGAGGCGTTCGACGTGTTAAAGTGTGCGCTTAACTTACGTCCGGCAGATGGTTCGCTTTTGCTGCTGGCGGCCAATGCCAATGCCCGGCATGGGCGGTTGCAGCAGGCGGATGGGTTTATGGCGCAGGCCCGGGGAGTGTGTGCGGAACGCGAGTGGCTGCGCGTGGCTGCGGATATTGTGCTTTACAAAGGCGATCCGCGTGAAGCGCTGGGATTGTGGAAAAAAATAGCCGCGGTTGAGCCTCTGGCCATGGACGCACATCGGCGGGTAACCGAGCTGCTGGCACAAAGTGAAGGTATGGGAGCGGCGGAGTCTTATCTTGACGGCCTGTGCGAGCAATTTGCACACCATTATCCAATTTTACAACTGCGCGTGATCTGGTTGCGGGACCAAATGCCGCACCGTTATCACAGCGTTGTGTGTGAATTAATACGCCTGCACCCGGATGACGCCTGGACGCGTCGTGAATTGATCAGGTCGCTGCTGAACCAGCAACAGGCCGACCAGGCCGCCGTGGAGGCACAAACAGCCCTGACACTTGACCCCAACAATCCCGCATCGCACCATTTTTACGCCATGGCGGCCATGCGGCAGGGAAGGCTTAAGGAGGCGGTTGATGCGTTCAAACGGGCGATTGGACTCTCGGTGGATTACACCCCCGCCATCCACGAACTGCTGGATGCGAAATCGACACTGGCGCAGCGAAAAGACGCACTGGCATTTATCCACTCAGAAATTGTGCGTCAGACCATATTCGGTGAATGTCTTTCCGCGTACCGCGCGCAGGCAATGAGGGTACTTGATGCCCGGGATGTGCTTGAATCACTACAGGCGGCGCTCAAGGCGAGGCCTGATCTCTGGCAAGCCTGGTCCGCGGTAACACGACAACTAACGGAGATGGGGAAACTTGAAGAAGCACGATCCAACGCGCTGGCCGCGGTAGAGAAATTCAGCCTGTTGCCCAAGTTGTGGATGGATTTAGCAGGCGTTTATGCGGCCATGGCGGATGTTGAAGGTCAGCGCGCGGCGCTGCGGCAGGCGTTGGAGATCAATCGTTGCTGGAGCGATCCCGCGCGGCAACTCGCCTCGCTTTACACCCGCCTCGGTGATCTCGTAGCCGCGCGTATGGTTCTGGGGGAGATCATTGCCCGCGCACCGTTTGATGTGCGCAATCATGGCATGCTGGCGGATGTACTTTGGCGCATGGGCGTGCGGCAAAAAGCAATGGGAGAACTTCAACGCGCAATAAAATTTGAGCCTGACTACCAATGGGGTTGGGACTCTCTGAAAGCCTGGAGCCTGGAACTCAAAACGCCCGATGTTTCGCTGACGCTTGCCCGTGACCTTACCGTGAGCCGCGCTGGTGACATCCGCGTTTGGCTGAATTTGGCAAGAATGCTGCATCTGCCGGAGCAACTCGACGAACGACTGGCGGCTTATAAGCGCGCCATCGCGGCCAATCCGCGGTGTGTTGAAGCGTATGATGAACAAGCCGCGTGTTTAGCCGAAGTTGGTCGCATGGAAGAAGCCATTGCCGCATGTCATCCCGAAGTATTCAATGGTGATGTGCCATTTGAGCTGCGGGGGCGGGCGATCTGGATTCAATATCGTCGAGGTCAGCGGCCGCAGGCCATCGCGCAGATGGCGGAACTGATTAAAGAATCGCCGCGTTACTACTGGGGAACGTGCCGACTTGCCGAGTGGTATCATCAAGCCGGTGACAAAGAGCGGTATCTCCAGACCGCCGAAACATTGGTTTATCTGTGGCCGGTTAATCCTGTGTCGCATGGGTATCTTGGTGACGCCCACAGGGAAAATGGAAATGTGACCGCCGCCCGGAAAAGCTTCCGGCGGGCGGTTGAATTGGATGCCGCGTATACCTATGCCGTCGGAAATCTTTTTGATATCGAATTGGCCGCTGGAAACCTGGCCGAAGCGTCAAAAATAGAAACACAACTTAGCCGGCTGACGACACCCGAACGATCAATCCTGGCACGGCTGGAACTTGCCGCCGCGCAACGGGACCAAAAAAAGGCTATGGGCGAACTGATTCTTCTGTGTCGAACGCCCACGGTCGAATCATGGCAAATGGAACAGGCCTTGGTTGTATTGATAAACAGGAATTGGACCGATTCGATCGGGTATGTCGTTCGTGAAGCACTGAATCAGGACGATTGCAACATTAACATCAGCGCGTTGGTGGTGCGCTGCCTGGCGCGGCGGAAACAATGGAAATTGTGTGCCGCATTTGCTGATTCTCTGCGCCCGTATCCGCGGGCGCTGCCGGTGGCTCTGTTGGAATATATCCAACAGCTTGCGGACCAGAATAAGTTTGAAATGCTCGTTTGGTTCATTCGCCGGTATCGGAAAGTGCTGCTGGAAAATACCGAGTTATGGGGGAAAATCGGCTATGGACTCAAGCGCTGCGGCCGCAATCGCCGGGTTATTGCCTGGATGCGCAATTGGCGTAACCGCACAGATATACAACCCTGGATGCTTGCGAACCTTGCCTCTGCGTATCGTGCCGTCGGACAGCGCCGCAAAGGCTCCGAGATCAACAAGCTCGCCATGCAGATGAAAAGTGATCCCGGCGGTCGTACCATTCACGCATTATGGCTCGCGGCCGACGCGCTCCTGGCGGGGAAGCTCGATGATGCAAAAGCGTGGCTCGGCCACACTTCGGTTACATCCGGCAGTCCGCCATATCACCAATTTATCAAAGCAATTATTGATGCCGCATTGCAACGCCATTATCAGCCGGATTTGCCGTTTGCTTCGACGCGGACGCAAATGATTGCCGCTGGAAAGCTCTATCCCGGCTTCCGGAAAACACCGGAAATAAAGGTTTTATATCGTCAGTTCATGATACGGATGTCGCGCTTCAAGGTTGGTTTTTCTGGTATGATATGGTTCTGGCGGGAAGCGTTGAAGTCGCTGTAGGCCGTAGACGGAAATAGTGCTGGTTCTTTGAGGTAGTATGACATCACGAAACATATTGCCGCGGGGAAAGGGAATACCGGCGGTTACCGCCCGCGGCGGTTTTTATTGCGCACGTGCAAAAAATATTCTGGCTGTCTTGTTGACCGCGATGGCGTGGTTGGTGATGACAACTTCGCGCGTCAGTGCCGTTGCTGGTACTGTCGCCCGAAAAGAATTGCTGGCAACACTTTCCACACTTTCTTCCGTTAAGGCCGTTGAATCCGCATTTATATGTGAAAAGAAATTACAGGTGCTTCGCAACCCATTTTTCAGTCGAGGTAACATCATCATCGCCCGCCCGGACCGCGTGCGGTTTGAAACTCTCAGCCCTTACAGGTCTTGCTATATTCTCAACGGCCGGAAGATTTACATGCGTAATGAATCCAATTCGCATTGGCGCACGGGTACCGTCGATTCCCGGCCGGTCATTGGTATTATTATGCGGCAATTCGCGGCGTGGTCCTTGGGTAACAGCCGAATGGCCAGCGCCGATTTTCATATCACACTGGCCCAAGCGCTTCGCCCCATGCCGTCTTCATCACATGCCGCCGGTAACAGTCATACGGTTGTCCGTGCGAAACAAAATGTCGCACTTTCGCTCTACACATTGCGACCGCGCCGGGGTGTGCTTAAGGCGGCCATCAGGGAGATACAATTGGGCTTTACGCCACTTGCCGATTCGGAAAAATCAGCAAACCACGCGCTGCGATTCCGCCTGACGTTTATTCGAATTGTAGCCAGGAATGGTGATCAAACCCTGTTCTGGCTGCGCGACACCAGAATAAATCCCCGCCTGCGTTCAGACTGTTTTGCGCCCGTGGGGCCGGCATGAATCAATCCCATCATCCGGACGTGTCATTGATAAGCTCCGCGCAAAGTGATCGTCTGGGCGGATTAATGTCGCATTGGTACGGGCTGTTGCAGCGACATCGGTTTATTTTAACCGCAGCGTTGATCGTGCTTGGTGGTTGGCTGTTTACCGCATCAAATAGTATTGTGTGGCAGACCAGTCTGTTAAGTTTCTTCTCCTCCCGCAGTGCGTCCATTCATGATTTGCGTCTATCGGAAAATCGCAACGGTCTGGCGGATGCGATGCGGCTTGATGTGCATTTTTCGCATGGCCACCGGGGCGACCTGCGGACCGCAGTGGACGTTTTGGTGCGGGAATTGCAAGAGCAACACGAGTTTTCAACAATTTGGCATGGCGTTTCGGTATCCCGGCAATTGCGCGCACAGGCTGCTTTGGACAACAACGCGCCGATTCTACTGGCACATCCGCAACTGGATATCCTGCGGCGGCGCTTATCCGCACAGTGGCTGACGCGGCACTTCCATCGGCAAGTGGAAAAAATGGCGGGTCCGGACGGCCAGATCACCGCTGCGCAATTGCAGGATGATCCATTGGGTATGCGACAACTGCTGCTTTTGCAACTCAAATCTATCGGCCCCGGATCAGGGGCGCATCTTTCCGGCCCGCTGCTGGTTAGCCGCAATGGCCGCCACGCAATGATCATTCTTGCACCGCCGTTTAAGCCGCAGAATGTTGGCAGAGCGGAACGGATGCTTGCGGGGATTCGCACGGCTATACACGCCGCGCAAGGCCGATTGCCATTTCTGCGTGTTTGGGTGGTGGGGCCGTATCGGAACTTCGTGGAGAATCAGCGGCTGGTAAAGCGTGATCTGAAAATTATTTCCGCCGTCGGAACACTTCTGGTGGCCGCCGCCATCGGCTTGTATTTCCGCCGGATCAGTTCCGTGGTGGTGTGCCTGATTCCACCGATGGTCGGGCTGGGAGCGGCACTGGGCATCGCGGGCTTGTTACGGATGCACATTCCTTTAATTGTTCTGGGGTTTGATGGCCTGTTGTGTGGAGCCACCACTGATTATGGCATTCAACTCATGTCCGCCATGAACCGAATGGCGGGGGAAGCAGGGCGATTTGACAGCACTTTTCCAGCTCGGGCTGCGCGTGAGCTATTTGGCCCCATTTCCATGAGCGTTTGCACCAGCATGACCGGATACGGCGCGCTGGCCGCTAGTGCGGCTCCGGGGTTGCGAGCTCTGGGGCTGTTTATCGCCGGTGCCACAGGGTGCATCTGGCTGGTGACATTTCTCGTATTACCGGCATATCTTGGACCCTGGGTATGTCGGCGTTCAAATGCGGACGCTTCACAAGACAACAAGCAGCACATCAGGCCAACGCCGTCCGCCGCGGGCGGCCCATCGCAATGGTGGAGTCCCAAAGCAATAAAAGTCATCGTAACCATCGCGTTTATCCTTGTCACACTGTGGCTGGGGGACAGGGCCTTGGCCGTGCGTTATATCAGCAATGGTGAATCGCTGGATGGCTCTTCGCCGGCCCTCAAGCATGACCAGGCGATGTTTGCCAAAACATGGGGACATCTGCGGCAGTCCGGCGTGATTACCATTCATGCACCGTCCGCGGAGGCTGCATTGCGTCAATTGCAGCAATTGGAGCACACGCTTGCCAGGCTCAAGGGCAGCCATCTTATAGCCGCTTACAGCACTCCGGCGGGCCTGTTGCCCGATGCGCACGCGGCCCGACGCCGTTTGCAGGCGTGGCGGGCATTATGGACGCCAGAACGACTTGCGCGGGCCAAACGCCTGATTGCAAAGGCTGCGAATGCCACCGCTTTGCGCCCCGGCGCATTTAATGCCGCGATCCATTCATGGCAATTCCCTGTACCGCTTGAATCGGCATTGCGGCGGCTGGAGGATTCTCCCGCCATGTTATTTCCCGGTGTTGTGCGGATTTCCCGCCGGGACATCGCCATTTCTTCCACCGTGCAACTCAATGCGTCGCTTCCGCCGCGACGTGCGACCCAATGGGCGGCGGTTGTGCGGCACGATGTGCCGGGGGTTTCAATTATCTGCGGTGATGTGCTGTATTTGAATGCGTCGCGTCACGCTCAAATGGAGGCGCGGCATTTATTCCCTTGGGTGGCTTTATTAATAATCATACCCCTTTGGATTTATTTCCGGCGGCTGGACATTGGGGCCATTGCGGCGCTGTCTCTGGGTATTGGCTTTATCTGGTTGCTGGGCGTCGCACAATTGTGGGGCGGTGGCTTGAATCTGTTAAGCCTCGTGCCCATGCTATTTACCATGGGTGTGGCTGTGGATTATGGAATTTATGCCGCCAGTGACCCGGCGCTGCGGCGTGTTGATCAACACCATGCCGACCGAAATGGTGCCACCTTTGTTTGTGCCGCGACAACCATTCTGGGAACCGCAGCGATGATTCCCGCCGGGCATCCGGTGCTGCATTGGATAGGTCTGACACTGACCGCGGGCATTCTCGGTGGTTATCTCGCCAGTTATTTCATTGTCGGGCCGCTGGTGCGAGTGATGTTTAATCCACCGGTGGCCCCCAGGAGCCGACGAATATTCGGTATACTTGTCAATACGTGGCGAGCAGTGGTGGCTCTAGCCATCGTGCTTCTGTTAATTGGGGTATTGGGGGGGTGTTGCACCGTTCCGCCATTGACATATCAGTTGCCATCGGCACCGCCACCGACGGCTGCGGCGGCCCGACAATCTCTGGCGGCATTTCCGCGCCGTTGGAATCAGCAGTTTTTTGCTGATGTGAACTGGCATGGCCATCAATTCAGTATGATCGGGCAGATAACGGGGCAGGCGACAGGCACGCTGCGTGTGACGTGCGCTTCGGAATTTGGCACACTGTTATCAGATGTGCGTGTGTCGGGCCACCGGGCTGTCGTCATGCATATAGCCGCCGGATTTCCGGCACAACTGGCCGGGCATATTGCTGAAAATGCCGCACTGGCATTGCGCATGCCGACTGCGGTAGCCGGGCAGCGCGGGTTTACAGCGGGTAAGCGGACACTTACCCTTACCGACCATCACATACACGATGTATTCTTCGGCACTGCTGGGCATTTGCGCGTTTGCCGGATATCCGGGGGCCGTCGCAATATGGAGATACTTTATCAGCACTATGGCCGGGGAACCGTGCCGCAACAATTGCAGATCCGCGATGCCGGTGATTGTCTGTTGTTGACCATAAACTTTGATGCCAAATAATATGTGTAGAAAGCGGGATGCGCTGTGACTGAACATCGTCGATATTTCATGAATTCCATAAACTCCCGGGTTGCTCCGGTGGGCGGGCATCTATTCTGGCCAATCAAGCGCTGGCGGGCACTGCAACTCAAGGCTCTGAATCAACATATCCGTCATGCCCGCACTTCAGAGTTGTATCAAGGACGCATTCCCAATTCGGCACGGAGCCTGCGCCATCTGGCTGAGTTTCCATTGACAACGAAAGATGATCTGGCGGCGGCCGGCGCGGCTGCGTTTGCCTGCAGGCCCCAAGCGGTTCGGGAGTGGGTCACAACCTCCGGTACCACCGGTAAACCCCTGCGCGTGCCGCTGACGGCAAAAGATTTGGATCGTCTGGCTGAAAATGAAGCTGTCGCGTTAAATATTGCCGGCTTAAACCGGGGTGATACGTTGATTCTGGCCTTGGCGCTGGATCGTATGTTTGTTGCCGGGCTTGCGTATTGGCTTGGTGCCCAGAAATTGCGGGCGGCTTGCATCCGCGCCGGGGCGGCGTATGCAGCACAGCTTGAGGTGCTGCAATCTCTGCTGGATCGCGACCGCCGAAATTATGTCATTACCGTGCCGTCGCTGCTTGCCGGCGCGTGCGGTGATTTTCCTGGCGATAATAAGCCGTCGCGAATACAGGCTGTTATCGGTATTGGCGAGCCGTTGCGCTCCGCTGCTGGGGTTCCCAACTCTCTGGCCATGCGCCTGACGGAAACTCTGCACACACCGGTATTGAGCACCTACGCATGCACCGAAACCTGTTGCACATTTGCGGAAGGACCGGCGTGTATCGGCGGGCATTTGAATCCGACATTGGCGGTGGTGGAAATTATGGATCAACATGGTGCGCCGGTTGCGGAGGGTACCTTGGGCGAAGTGGTCATCACACCGCTGGGAGTTCAAGCAATGCCGCTGATACGTTTCCGCACGGGTGATATGGCCGCACTCTACACTGATCCATGTCCCTGCGGCCGCACGACACCCCGGTTGGGGCCGATAGTCGGGCGTAAACAGCAATTGCTGAAGGTGCGTGGCTCAAGTCTTTTTCCATCGGCCATTTTTGATTGCCTCAATGGCTTAGACGTCGTAAAGGATTATGCGATTATCGCGCAGAGCGAACATGCATTAAGTGATCGGCTGGAGTTGCATGTATGCCTGTCGCGCAACTCCGCGGCGTCGCAAGATCGTGTTGTGCAGTGCGTGCGCGCGCTGTTAAAAGTTCAACCACGCATCATCTTCGACAACATGACTAAAATCCGTCAATTGCAAAATTCAGATAATCCGCGCAAACCCACCCGTTTCATAGATCGACGCAACGCTTGAGTGGGAAGCAAAGTGCAGGCAATTGTCAAGATGGTAAGGCCTCTATGAGTTGATAAATCAAGCCTGATTTATCCCAGCGCGAACTTGAATCTCAAATCTTAAATCTCAAATTTCAAATTATATATGGTGAGAATGCGATATCAGGTAACGCATTTGAGATGTCGAATTTCGGATATTACCATCTCAATTCTGAAATCTGAAATCCGAAATTTCAAATCTCAATTACCGTATTCAGCCTCATGCCTCGGCAACACTGAGTGACCGTGTTAAAAATCAAGTCAAAACGGGCAATTTGTCGGGTTGATTTTTTTGTAAAAACTGATCCCAGGTCTTGGCCTGTTTGACCATACTGTTGAGCAGGATCAGAAATTTTCTCATACAGGCGACCAAAGCCACGATGCGAC
>JAJYZY010000172.1 GCA_021799715.1 Planctomycetota bacterium
GGCGGCGTGCGCTTTCTGGCCCCACGCCTGGCGGCGCGGGGATGGGTGGTTTTTAACATCAATTACCGTCTGATCCGGCAGGGGGGAGAATTCCCGAAGGATGTTCAGGATGTGAAAGACGCTTTGGCCTGGATGATTCTTCATGCGCGGAAATATCAGATTAATCCCGCAGATATTATTCCCGTGGGCTTATCCGCGGGGGCACATCTGGCGCTGATGGCCGCGTATACCATAAAAGCCCACCGCTTCCCCGCCATGCAATACCCGCATGTGCCATTGCGCGTAAAAGCGGTTGTCGGTTTTTACACACCCACGGATTCATCGTTTATCCGATTTCTTCCGAAGAATTCATGGGCCTATAAAATTGTATTCAAATATGCGGGAGCCTGGGTTAAATTGCACCCGCATGGCGGCTTGCGCAGCGCATCACCCATATTTTATGCCCGTGACGGTGTGCCGACGTTGCTGGTGCAGGGATTGGCGGATCGTCTGGTTCCGGCGTTTCAAGCCACGGAAATGGCGGCGGCATTAAAGAAAAATCATGTCCCGGTTCAGGTCGTGCTGATTGCCGGAGTTGGCCATGCGTTTATGAGCTTTGCGGATAAAGCGCGGGCGGTGGGCTTTGCGGCACTGCTGAAATTCCTGAATCAGCAATGCGCCATTGCGGCCGGCCCGGCAGTCACTGCGGTGACCGCCCATGTGGTGCCGGCGGCGCAGTAGCCGCGTGTTGTCTTGGCGTATGGCGTTCCGGCGTTACAATGGGGCAATTAAATCATTTCCCGCGGGCGCGGGCGGGCCATTATAATTTTCGGAGTCGTTATGATTCTTGCGGTCATTCGGATTTTATTTATATCGCTGGTGGCGGCGGTGGCGCTGGCGTTTTTATCTTCCACCGTGGCCGTCGGCAATGCCGCCTATATCATGATGGTCGTTGCGGTGGTGATCGCAATTACCGTCATCATGCTGGATTTTCTGATCAAACGAAAAAATCTGGCGGCCATGTCGGGTTTGTTTTTCGGAATTCTCGTCGGAATTCTTGTGGCGCTGGCGTTGGATTATCTGATCAGCGAAGTATTGCAGATATTTTTTATCCCCGCGCAATTGCGCAGCGAGCAACCCCTTATTACCGGCATTAAATTGCTTTTGGGTCTTATTACCTGCTATTTATCGGTGTCGCTGATTTTACAGACGCGCGATGATTTCCGCTTTGTCATACCCTATGTGGAATTTACACGCGGCAAGCGCGGCACCCGGCCCTTTGTGCTGGACACCAGCGTGATTATTGACGGCCGCATCGCCGATATTGCCGCCACGGGAATCTTTGAAAGCCGCATTATTGTGCCCCGCTTTGTCGTCAATGAACTGCAGACCGTCGCCGATTCGCAGGATAAACTCAAGCGCGGCCGCGGACGGCGCGGGCTGGATGTTCTGCATCGCCTGCAAGCGCTGCCCAAAGTGGAAGTGCATATCTGGGACGGCACGCTGGTGGATGCGAATCTCGTTGGTGTGGATCAGAAACTGGTCTCTCTGGCCAAGCAGGAAAATGGCCGCATTGTCACCAATGATTTTAACTTAAATAAAGTCGCAGCCGTGCAGGGCGTGCAGGTGTTGAATCTTCATGAACTTGCCAATGCCATCAAACCCACCGCATTGCCCGGTGAAACCATGCGTTTGCGCGTCATCAAACCAGGCGAAGCGGCGCAGCAGGGTGTGGGATATCTGGATGACGGTACGATGGTGGTGGTGGAAGGGGCACGGGATTTTCTGGGCCAGGAAGTTGCGGTATTGATTAACAACACGGTGCAAACATCGGCGGGGCGCATGATCTTTGGCCGTATTGAACCCGCCGCCGCAGGCGGCTCAAGCAGCTCAAGTAGCGCCGTGCCGACAACCGCCGCAAAAGCGTGATGCTTGTTGGTATATTACGCCGGCAAAGCCGGCCAATGGCTTCATCGCCCTGGCCGTCATCATCGGTATCAGGCTCCGCCGGGACGAACTCCGCGGAACAAGGCCCCGAGCGTAAAGCGGCCCGGCCCCATGATGAACATGGCAATGACGATCACCAGCAGGCACAATGGATATTCGCAGCCATTATTCATAACACTGAATCCATGGGAGTGGGTTACCCATGTGGCAACCATCATGTTGATGGCCAATGGAATGGCGATAATGCGCAAGCCGGTGCCGACAAGAAAGATCAGCCCTCCGAAAAATTCCGCGCAGGCGCTGAGTATGGCACTAACCCAGGGCATGGGCATTCCCATGGAAACAATTGCTCCATGCCAACCTTTCAATCCGGGTCCGCCAAAAGCACCGAAAAGCTTCTGGGAACCATGGTAAAGGAAAATCGCGGCAATAATGAGCCGAATCAGCAGCAGTGCCACATCCTGTCCCGGAGTGGTGGATCGATTGGAATTTGCCATACTGGCTCCTTGTGTTAACGACCGTCCATGCCGGTCAACCATGCCATCTTACCCAATGTCAGCCGGGCGTGCCTTACAACAGCCCCGCCTGAACAAGGGTCTGTTTCAACAATATTCGATTGGGTTCGCTCATTTCGCACAGCGGCAGCCGCATATCTCCCGTATCGCGCGCCAGCAAGGCCATGGCTGTTTTAACGGGTATGGGGTTGGTTTCAATAAATAGAGCTTTGCACAATGAAAAAAGTTTGTGGTGAATGCCGCGGGCCGCGGCAAAATCACCGGCCGCGGCCGCATCCACCAGACTTCGCACCTGCCCGGGCACAATGTTGCTGGCGACGCTGATAACCCCTTTGGCTCCCACCGCCATCATCGGCAATGTCATGGAATCGTCGCCGGAAAGCAGCGTCAAGCCCGCCCCGGCGGCCTCGGTGGTCAGGTCGATGTTACCCGCCGCATCTTTTACCGCGACAATATTTTTATAATCCCGCACCAGCCGCAGCATCGTCGGCACGGTCATGGTTATTCCCGTGCGGCCCGGAATGTTGTACAGCACGATGGGAATATCCGCCGCTTCGGCCACGGCTTTGAAATGGCGATACAGGCCTTCCTGTGTGGGTTTATTGTAATACGGATTGACCATCAGGGCCGCATCCGCACCCGCGGATTTGGCGAATTGGGTCAGTTCAATGGCTTCATCCGTGCTGTTGGACCCGGTTCCGGCGATAACGCGCAATCCGGTTCCGCGCGCGGCTCCCACCGCGGTTTGGATAACCTGCCGATGCTCCGCATGCGACAGCGTCGGTGATTCTCCCGTGGTGCCCACGGGAACAATGCCCTGTAATTTATGCTCCGCTTGAAAGGCAATCTGCTTTTCATACGCGCGGGCATCAAAGGCGTTGTCGCGAAAAGGGGTGATTAAAGCGGTAAATGTGCCTTGGAACATCGTTAAACTCCAGTTATGTTACGTTTCAATCGCCGCTGCTGATCGCGATTTTCATGCGGTTCACAGCTTCCCTTATTCCGGTGAATATCGCCCGGCTTACAATGGCGTGGCCGATGTGCAGTTCGCTTAAATGCGGAAGCCGGGCGATGGCCCGCACGTTGGTATAATTTAAGCCGTGTCCGGCGTTAAGCCGCATGCCCGAATTCAATGTTTCTTCTCCGGCGATCCGCACACGTTCGAGTTCCCTGTCTTGTGCTGCACCCGGTGCCGCCAGCGCATACGGGCCGGTATGCAACTCACAGATTCCAAAGCCGGCCTTTTTTGCCGCCTGAACCTGCCGCGGATCCGCATCAATAAATGCGCTGGAGGCAATGCCGGCGGCGGTGAATTTTGCCACCACCGCAGTCAGGCTCTGCGCGTGCGCGGCCACATCCAATCCGCCTTCCGTGGTTACTTCCGCGCGCTTTTCAGGAACCAGCGTTACCATTGCCGGTTTGATGCGCAGGGCAATGGCCACAATGTCATCCAAAGCCGCCATTTCCAGATTCAGCGGAACCTGCACCGTTTGCCGCAGCAATTCGACATCCCGGTCATGTATGTGGCGGCGATCTTCCCGCAGGTGAACGGTAATAAGGTCCGCTCCGCCGAGTTCCGCCTCAACCGCCGCCCACACCGGGTTTGGCTCCATGCCCTTCCGCGCCTGCCGCAGCGTTGCCACATGATCAATATTCACGCCAAGTTTGGCCATCGGTCGTTCCATTCCTCTTTCAGGCCGTGGCGCATCAAGGTGCCATCGGCCAAGCCCCTTATTTTATACACTTTACAGCGTCTTGGCATCCCAGTGCTCTGTCGCGCCTAAAAATTAGGATTGATTGGCCGGAAACGGGCCAGATGCAAGGAGCGAGCGGCGAAAACCGGGTCTTAAAGACCCATTGAGCCGCGACGCCGCCGCAGATGGCTCATTTCCGGCCAACCCTGCTGGCGGGGGCCAAGGGGCCGTGGGCTTTGTCGCTTGTCGTCAGAGTATTCACCAATACACCTTCCTCCTGATACCATTTCCGACGTTACCACCACCCCTGCGGAGCGGCCTGTCGGAGCCAGGCGCAGCAGGGGTGCGAGTAACTCGGCGTCGCGAAATTGTAAACCTGCTTCCGCCGGCGTTTTGGTATCGACTTTAGCAGGAGTTATTATGGACGGTGGCAGGACTGTCCATGCCCAAGCGGATGTCGC
>JAJYZY010000173.1 GCA_021799715.1 Planctomycetota bacterium
CGGACGGCGGCAACACCTTGTACAATGACGGCTCGGTGAGTTGGAAGAATCTCGACAAGATGCAGGTCGGCTATAGCTGGCTGGGAATCATGAATTTCTACCAGTGACGCATCGGGCAACACATTGAAAGCCTGTCCCGGAATCCTCCGGGCGGGCTTTTAATATTTTCGGTCCAACAGGCGATAGGCAATCGCCTCGGTCACATGGGTCGGGGTGATGTTTTCCGCCGCTTCGAGATCGGCAATGGTTCGCGCCAGTCGGCGCACCTTATCAAAAGCCCGGGCGCTAAGACCCAATTCCTCCATAGCCTGTTTCATCAGCAACATGCTGGTGTCATCCAGGGGGCAGAAATCCTTAAGCTGCTGCGTTTTCATGCTGGCGTTGGTGGTGGTGGAATTGGGTCCAAATCTCCGGGACTGGATGGCACGGGCCTGTTCCACGCGGGTTCTCATTTCCGCGGAGCTTGTGCCGATGACTTTGCTGGTTAAATCCCGGTAGGTTACAGCCGGAACTTCCAGATGAATATCAATTCGATCCAGCAACGGGCCGGAAAGTTTGCCCATGTATTTATCCATTGCTTCGAGTTCAGTGGATTTGGCCTTGCGTCGATCGACCGTGCCTTTTCCGCTGGCGGTGGGGTTCATCGCGGCCACGAGCATAAAGCGGGCGGGGAACGTGACGCTGGCATGAGCGCGGGCGATGGTGACGGAACCCGATTCCAGAGGTTGGCGGAGCATTTCCAGTACATGGCGGGAAAATTCCGGCAGCTCATCAAGAAATAGAACGCCATGATGCGCCAGCGACACCTCACCGGGCCGCGGAATGGTCCCGCCCCCCACCAGAGCCGGCGCGCTGGCGGAATGGTGCGGCATGCGAACCGGCCGCGCGCGCATCAGGCTGCTGCCCTTGGGCAGCAGACCGCAGGCGGAATAGATGCGTGATGTTTCCAGGGCCTCCTGCCGCGTTAATGGGGGTAAAATTGTCGGCAGCCGCTGACAGAGCATGGTTTTGCCAGCCCCCGGGGGGCCAAGAAGAAGCACGTTATGGCGGCCCGCGGCGGCGATGGTTAAGGCCCGCTTCGCCGTTTCCTGACCGCGCACGTCGGCAAAATCCAGGTCATACACATCGGGCGAAACCTGCGTATCGGCCTGATCCACCTGTTCGGTGGCCAGTTCCAGGGCACCGTTAAGAAAGCCCACCAGTGTGGCCAGGGAATCAATGGGATATATGTCAATATCCGGAACCACCGCCGCCTCGCGCGCATTTGCGGGCGGCACAAGCAGCCCCGTATATCCACCGGCGGCGGCCAGCATGGCCATTGACAGAGCCCCCTTGATTGGACGCACGGAACCATCCAGCGCCAGTTCGCCCGCCACCAGAAATTTTTTATGCTGATCGGAAGTAATCTGCTTGCTTGCATGCAGAATGCCCAGCGCAATGGGCAATTCCAGTGCGCTACCCTCCTTTTTAATGTCTGCCGGAGCAAGGTTCACCAGCAACTGCGTGTCCGGAAAGCGGAATCCACTGTTAAGCATCGCGGTACGGATACGATCCAAAGCCTCTTTAACGGCATTGTCCGGAAGGCCTACGAGCAATGGCTCGCCATATTCTTTGGCGGCGATATTTACTTCCACTTCACATTTGACCGCTTCAATACCCTGCAGCACGAAGCTATGAACTTTAGCCAGCATCCAATTTCTCCCGTTACGAACGACCGGTAAGGTACGGGAGCCGGGCCAAATTGCCAAGCGACCGCATTGACAGATGCATAACGACCTGATTATTGGCGTCTGGAAATAAGCGCGTTCGGGGACCATTTCCAGCTTCCAACGCCATGATTTTAAATGCCGGATTTGACCGGGCCGCATGGGATCGGCTAAGGTTTGGACATGGTTTCATGGCATCCGCAACAGTATCTCAAATTTGCCGATGAAAGATCGCGGCCGTGCTTCGATCTTATACAGAGAGTCCATGTTGCGTCACCGCAAACAATTATTGATCTTGGTTGCGGCCCCGGCAACAGCACCGCGGCATTGGCGCAGCGCTGGCCGGAGGCGCATATAACCGGTCTGGACAGTTCATCGGACATGATTGACGCCGCGCGGCGACTTTATCCAAAACAGCATTGGATACAGGGGGATATCGCAACTTGGACTGCACCAACGCCGGTGGACCTGATTTTCTCCAATGCGGCATTCCAATGGGTGAAGCATCATACGGAATTGCTGCCGCGATTGCTGGGAATGCTGAATCCCGGCGGCGCTCTGGCCATTCAGATGCCCGCGAATTATCACACCGCGCCGGCCCAGATACTCATGCGGGACCTTGCCGCCGGCGCGCCATGGAACACACTGTTCCCCGGAGACATTCGCAAGTGGCAATGCCACGAACCGGCATTTTATTACGATCTATTGAGCGGTGCCGCCAGAAATATTGACTTATGGACAAGTGAATACATACATATTTTCCGCGGCCCGGAACAAATTGTGGAATGGTACAAAGGCACCGGCCTGCGGCCCTATCTTGATATGTTGCCGCTTCTCAAGCAACAGACATTTCTCGCCGCCTATCAAACCCTTATTACCCAAGCCTATCCGCCGCGTTCGGATGGTCGCATCCTATTCCCATTCCGCCGCCTCTTTCTCATTGCCTACCGGTAAACCGGCGCGGCTTGCGTACGAATATTACGCCGGACCGAGGGTGGTTGTGGTGATCGGGCCGAAAGGGAATTCGTGGATGACTTTGTTAACGGCAGCGGCATCGACGGCTTCCAGAAGTTGTAAATCTTCTTCCAGTGTTTTGTATTCCTGATTGTAAATCCAGCGCGAGCAGATATTGCGCATGCGGCCAAGGGGAAGTTCGCCCTGCAATACGGCGGCGGTGGCAATTTTATTTTTACTGCGGGAAATTTCCTGATCGGTCAGGCCATGAAGAACAATTTTCTGCAGTTCCGCGCGCAAAATTTCCGTCACTTGTTGTGACCGTGCCGGATCACAGGAGGCATACGCGAAAAAGCTGCCCACTCCGTCATGCGGATAAAAGGAAAAGTCCGCTTCATCCGCCAGACCCGGCTCAACCAAGGCCCAATAGAACCGTGAGCCATCATGATCACCAATCACATCGGAAAGCACCTGCGCGGCATAGCGGCCATCATGCCGCGCGGATGGTCCGGGGCAGATCATGGCAACGTAATGGCGTTTGAGTTTGGGGTCCGTGATATGCCGCACGCCGCCCGTGATTTCCGCAACCGGATATTGCCGCCGCACATCCAGATGCTTCCATTGACCGCATTTTTGCTCCGATAGCCGCAGGAGTTCATCAAAATCCATTTTTCCAGCGACCGCCAGCACCATATTGCCGGGGCCGTATCGGGCGTCAAAATAGGTTTGCATCTGATCGCGGGTTAACGCGGTGATGGATTCCCT
This sequence comes from Planctomycetota bacterium, assembly GCA_021799715.1. The sequence goes on from JAJYZY010000173.1 coordinate 3,426, forward strand.
GGTGCCCAAAACCGAATGAGCCAGGGGATGGTTACGAAAATGATCTTCCATCACGGCTTCATACAACACATGGCCCGGACGATCCAGATAAAGGGCGATTTCCTCCAGAATAACTTTCTTCTCCATATCAAAATCTTCGCGCCGCAGGGCGGGTCGCATCATGTCGGCCAGCAGATCCAGCGCGGCGGGTAAAAATTCCGGAAGAATATGGGCCCAGTAACAGGTCACTTCGTTGCTGGTAAAAGCATTGTTGCGTGCGCCCATGGCATCAAATTCGCGGTTAACATCCGCGCTGGAGCGGCGGGAAGTTCCTTTGAACATCATGTGTTCGAGAAAATGCGATACGCCGTAAACGTCACCGGATTCATCCCTGGCACCGGTTTTCACCATAAAGCCGATGGCAACGCTCTGCGCGTCGGGGTTTATTTCAGCCACGATATCCATGCCATTTTTTAACTGCGTATGTTTGAATGTAACCATGAAAAAACTCCGGGGTTTATACAGTCACGCGGCAGCGCCCAACGGGGTGTCGGCAAGCCGGCGCGCAGAACCATCAACCAATCATGTCCACCGGTACGGCCAGGGGAGCCGGCCCGATTGTTACCACTGTTAATTTGCCGGGACGATGCGAGTCCAGAAACGCATTGAGCCGTTTGAGATCAACACTTTCAATACGGGCGCGCAATTCATCCAAGGTACGGGGACGGCCATAATGATAAAAATCGTGGGCGATGGCCCCGGCGCGGGCGGCCGAGCTTTCGCCGTTCATAATTACCCGGGCCTTCATGCCAACCTGCGCGCGGTCGAGTTCATCCTGTTGGGCGCCGGCGCTGAAACGTTGCAACTCATGAAGAAATGAATCCAGTGTCTTTTGCGCCCGCTCCGGAACCGTACCGGCATAGCCCAGCACCGCGCCAAGATGTTTCAGGCTCATATAGCCCGCACTGACCGCATAGCAAAGCCCTTGTTTTTCCCGAATTTCCGAGAAGAGCCGCGCCCCCATGCCGCCGCTTAAAATATTCATGGCCAATTGCAGCACAATGCTGTCAGGATCGGATTCCGCGACGGCGTCAAAGGCCAAACCAATCTGCACCTGATTGCTGGCCTGTTGTTCATGCCAAACGCCGCCGGCGGCCGTCTGCTGCGGCTGGGGAGCGGGTTGC
>JAJYZY010000174.1 GCA_021799715.1 Planctomycetota bacterium
CCCTGAACTTAATATTCATTCTCCATGCGGATCATGAGCAAAACTGCTCCACAAGCACCGTGCGCATGGTGGGCAGCAGCAAAGCCAATTTGTTTGCCAGTTGCGCCGCCGGTGTGTGCGCCCTGTGGGGACCGCTGCATGGCGGTGCCAATGTGGAAGTGCTGGACATGCTGGAAAAAATTCACCTCGGCGGCATGACCGCGGAAAAATATATTGAACTGTCCAAGAAGAAAGACAACAACATCCGTCTGATGGGCTTTGGCCATCGGGTTTATAAAAATTATGATCCGCGTGCCAAAATGCTGCAGAGCGTATGCGAACGCGTGCTGAAAAAACTGGATGTCAAAGATCCGCTACTGGACATTGCCCGGAAACTCGAAGAACTGGCACTGAAGGATGAATATTTTGTCGCCCGGAAATTGTACCCCAATGTCGATTTTTACAGCGGCATAATTATGCGGGCCATGGGCATTCCCACGGATATGTTCACGGTGCTTTTTGCCATTGGGCGCTTGCCGGGCTGGATCGCCCATTGGAAGGAACAACACGACGATCCGGCATCTAAAATCGCCCGACCGCGTCAGATTTACACCGGGCCGGTGAATCGTCATTATGTGCCCCTCGGTCAGCGCTGAAAAAAGCTGACTGGGGTAATATTTTCATAAGCGTGTATCGCGTATGACGAGCATGGAATTACCCATCAGCCACCGCATGATCGCGCCAGCGCGTTCACCTTTGCGCCTGGCGGTGGACCGCTTTCTGGCCAATCGCCTGGCGGTTTTGGGGCTTGTCGGCCTGAGTTTTTTTGTCATTGCCTGTTACGGTTCGCTGCCGTGGACGCTGCACACATTTAACCAGCAGAATCTCAGCGAAGCGCTTCACGGGCCATCATGGCGGCATTGGATGGGCACCGATACGCTCGGGCGCGATCTGCTTTCGCGTTTTTTACTTGGCGGGGCGATTTCGCTGTTGATTGGCGTGTTCTCGGCCATTGTTGCCGTGAGCATTGGATTAACCGTCGGCATGGTTTCCGGGTATGTGGGAGGCCGGGTTGATGCCCTGCTGATGCGCGGCGTGGATGTGCTGTATGGTTTGCCTTACATTCTGCTGGTGATTCTGCTGCGGGTGGCGCTGGTGGGAAGGATTTCGCATTTTTTTACCGGCATCGGGTTGCCGCAATCACAGGGTCTGGCGGGCATTGTGGTGCTGCTGGTAGGCATTGGCGGCGTAAGTTGGCTGACCATGGCCCGGGTGATTCGCAGCCAGACCATGAGTCTGGTCAATCAGCCTTATGTGGAAGCGGCGCGGGCCACGGGGGCCGGGCCATCCCGCATTCTGCTGCGGCATATTCTGCCGAATCTGATAGGATCGGTGGCGGTTTATGCGGCATTGACTGTTCCCAATGCGATTCTGGCGGAATCATTTCTGAGTTTTCTGGGCTTGGGCGTGCAGCCGCCGGTACCAACATGGGGCAATCTGGCGGCGGCGGGTGTTGAAGCCATTAATCCGATTCACACACAATGGTGGCTGATTACCTGGCCGTGTGCGGGTCTGACGCTGGCGCTGTTATGCTTAAATTTTCTCGGCGACGCCCTGCGCGATGCACTGGACGTGCGAACGCGATAGAATTCAGGGCGTATGAATCATGCGACCGGCCCGTTCCGGCTGGCGCAGTGCAGACAGGTGAATGAATGGACAATCGTTTTACGCTTAAAGATTTCGTATTCATTGTTCTATTACTGCTGATTATCGGCGCCGCGCTCATGGCCATGGCGCAATTCAATTACGTCAACAAACAGGTCATCGCCTTATCGAGGCAAATCAAAACGCTCAATGCACAACAACTGCAGCAAACCCAACTGCTGCAACAAATTGCCCAACATGGGCTGCAAGTTCAACCCGGCAATGGAACAACACAAGCAGCAGCGGCCCAGAAAAATATCCGTGAAACCCTCCCGGACGGTACGCGGTATGTCTGTTACCCGAATCCGCCACTGCTGCCGCACAACCCTTATTCGCGCAAGCAGTACGCCCGGGGCGACTGGCTGGTGGAAAATCTTGGCGAACAGCCGCGCACGCTGACCCCGTTCGTCGCACGTGATGAAGGTGCCGCCATTGTACAGGGCTGGGTGCAGGAGTCGCTGCTTTCGCGCGATCCGGTGACACTGCGGTGGGAACCGTGGCTGGCCCGCAGCTACCGCATTTCTCCCAATGGCTTGAAAATCAGCTTTAAGATTCGCCGCCGGGCCTGTTTCAGCAATGGCCAACCGGTTACCGCTCAGGATGTTGTCTTCAGCTACAACACCATGATGAATCCGGCCGTGGATGATGCGCCACAGCGCGTATACCTCAATGATGTTCAATCGTGCCGGGCCATTGGCAAACGCACGGTGGTCTTTACGTTCAAGCAGCGATACTTCAAGGCGCTGGAGGTGGTCGGAGGCATCAGCGTGCTGCCGGAAAGTGTTTATAAGTTCAAAAAGGGCAGCGAGTTCAATAAGCGCGGTCACCTTCTGGTTGGCAGCGGACCGTACATGCTGGACAAATGGACGGGCGGTGAAATTGTTCTGGTGCGCAACCCGCGATATTGGGGGCCGTTACCCACGTTTAACCGGATTATTTATCGTTTTATCCAGAACCCGCAGGCGGCCTTGCAGGCATTTCTGGCTGGACAAATTGATACCGATTCGCCGCAACCGTCGCAATGGGTGAAATATATCAATCAACCGGGATTCACAAAAACCCACCACTGCTACAAATTCCTGACCCCCGCGGCAGGTTATTACTATATCGGATGGAATCTTAAAAAGCCGGAATTCAAGGACCGCCTCACCCGCACCGCATTGTGTATGCTGGTGGATCGCAATGCGATTATCAAAACATTTCTGCATGGACTGGCCCAGCCGATGACCGGTCCGTTTAATCCACTTTCCCCGCAGAACGATCCGCATATTAAACCCATTGCGTATGATCCGGCGAAAGCCAGGCTGCTGTTGCGGCAGGCCGGATGGGTAATGGGGTCTGATGGCACCCTGCATCGGGATGGCAAGGCCTTTAAATTTCAGATCCTGATGCCCTCGCGCGACCCGCTGATTCAGAATATCTGCGTGTATATCAAGCAGCAATTTGCCAAAGCCGGCATTGACATGAGCGTGCAGCCGCTGGAATTTTCCGTGCTGAATGAAAAAATTGATAATCGCCAGTTTTCCGCGGTTTTTAGTGGCTGGACCGGCGGCATTGAAAATGATCCGTATCAGATATGGGATTCCGCCAGCTATGCGGACAAAGGCAGTAACGCCGGAGATTTTGACAATGCGCAAGCCGACAAATTGATATCCGAAGGCCGCCGCGAGATGAACACCGCCAAGCGCATGGCCATCTGGCACACATTTCAGGCCATTGTGTACCGGCAGCAGCCGTATATGTTTTTATTTACTCCCGAAGAGCTGATGTTCATCAACCAGCGATTCCACAATACCGCGCCGGTGGGCAAGTTCGGGCCGCTGGAAGCGAATTGGTTTGTTCCTTTGAAACTTCAGAAGTACCAGTGAGAACGTTCGCATACCGCGTGCGCGGCAACGGCCACAAGATGGAATGAAGGCATGACCACATATATTATCCGCCGATTGCTGCTGATGATCCCAACGCTGCTGGGGATGACGCTCATGCTTTTTATCATCGTCCGGATGGCTCCTGGCCTGACCACCGGCGGCGGGCAGTTTTCCGCCGGTATTATGCAATCGCGGCAAGCCCAAAAACAGGAACAGGAAATTCTGGAACGGCGGCTGCATCTGGTGGATAAGAATGGCCACCCGATCAGTCTGCCGATGCAATATATTCTCTGGCTGAAAAGCACCTGCGAAGGACATCTGGGCACGTCCATTGTGTATCAGGAACCGGTGATGACGCTCATCGAACAACGTCTGCCGGTTACGCTGACCATCAATGCCATTGCCATGGCTGTGATTTATCTGGTATCGATTCCCGGCGGACTGATAACGGCTCTGAACCAGGGGAAATGGATAGACCGAAGCTACGGTTTTTTTTCTCTGGCACTGTATTCACTTCCGGTGATATGGCTGGGTTCAACGCTGCTGGGATTTCTGGCCAATCCGCAGTATTTCAACTGGTTTCCCTCAGCGGGCCTGCATTCCACCAATACCGGCAACATGACATTTTTCCAATACATTGCCGATTATCTTTATCATATTGTTCTGCCGATCGTCTGCTCGGTCTATGGCGGATTCGCGTTTCTCAGCAAACAAATTCGCGGCTCGATTCTGGAAAATCTGCAGCAGGATTATGTGCGCACCGCCCGGGCCAAGGGGCTTTCCGGTACCACGGTGCTCACGCGGCACGTGTTTCGCAACAGCCTGCTGAATCTTATCACGCTTACCGGAATGTCGCTGCCGGGACTGCTGAGCGGATCGGTAATTATTGAGCAGATTTTTT
>JAJYZY010000175.1 GCA_021799715.1 Planctomycetota bacterium
GGCGCTTCTTTGGCGTGAATTTCAGCCATGCGCCAGTTATTGAGATATTTGCCGCCGAAGATCGTGTCCTGAAAGTGTGTTCGCCAATTGTCCGCGGAATCCACGTTCGCCAGAGCTGCCGCAACGCCGCCTTCGGCCATGACCGTATGCGCCTTGCCCAGCAGAGATTTGCAGATCAGGGCGGTTTTGCAGCCCATGGCGGAACATTCGATGGCGGCACGCAGCCCGGCTCCGCCAGCCCCGATAACAATGACGTCATGTTCGTGCGTTTCGTATTTTTCGTCGTAAGCGTTAATGAATAATCCTCACATCATGCCAGATACCCATGGCGCAAAGCCGGATATACAGATCGGTAAAACCAACGGAAAACAGGCTGACCCAGGCCCATTCCATGTGCCGTAAATTCAAAATCGTCACGCCCCCCCAGAGTTTGTAGCGGGTGCGGGCGCTGCCCGAGCAGCTGAAACAATCCAGTTTTCCACCCACGAGGTGCCGCAGTGAATTGCAGCCGAAACTGAAGCCGGTTAAGGCAATAACGTTAACCAGCATGATCACTGTGCCCAGGCCTATGCCAAAATGCAGACTGCCGTCTTTTCCGGTAAACAGAAAAGCGCGAATGGCATCATACCAGAGGAATGCCAGAACAATTGTGGCCAGATACCAGAAGTAACGGTGAATATTCTGCAGAATAAATGGAAAAGCGGTTTCGCCCTTGTATTTGCGTCCCGCCGGTTCGCCCACCGCACAGGCCGCCGGGGAAAGAAAAAACGCCCGATAGTACGATTTGCGGTAGTAGTAACATGTGGCGCGAAAACCCAGGGGAATCCAAAGAATTAAAAAAGCGTAGGAGAAGGGGACATTGATTCCCAGCAATGAATGAATATCAGGTGAGTAAAACGGGGAAAGATAATCCGCCCCATGCACGGTATCAACATAATATTTACCCTGCCAGGCTGCCCATGTGGAATAAATGCCAAAAGCAACCAGACCCAGAAAAATCAGCAGAGGAGAAAGCCACCACGTGTCATGCCGGGATGTTACGCCCAGCCCCTTACGATCCAGAACAGAGGTAGAATCCGACATACCTTCCCTTTTTTGGTGCCAAAATCATCGCGGCACTGGGCGAACTGAAAACAACAGCCCCTCAAACAAGAGGCCACAATTCAGTTTTCGGCAGTTGGCTGATTGTAGGAAACACTCACGGGTGTGTCAATTTATCCGGGACCCGGTTAACCGTTGCCGCACCACCGACAACCAAAGCGGTGCAATCCGGTGGGCAGCGCTTTGGCCGGACCGGCAGAACCTGCGGTATAGAGGGGCGGCAGAACGAATGTCGAAAAAACGGCCGGCACTGCCGCCCTGATTTATGCGCGTAAAGGATGGCTGATGTTGCCACGCGCGCGTTGATATCCATTGTGCGGCGTTTTTCTCCGGACCTAAAACCGCTATACTTCAGGGCTTGGTATGTCCGGAAACAATGGAGTAGATTATGTCCGTGTCCAAATCATCAATTAAACGCCCGGTTATGATTATTATCCGTGATGGCTGGGGAGAAAATCCCCATCCGGAAATGGATGCTTTTAATGCGGTTAAACTCGCCAGGCATCCCGTTGACGACCGTCTGATGCGGGATTACTCCAATGTACTGATTCACACCAGCGGCGAATGGGTGGGCTTGCCCGATGGCGTAATGGGCAACAGCGAAGTGGGCCACCAGAATATTGGCGCCGGGCGAATTGTGGATCAGGAAACCATGCGCATTACCCGGCGCATCCGGGATGGCAGCTTTTTTGAAAACGCCACGTTGAACGCCGCCGTCGCTTTCGCGCAGAGCAATCATGGCCGATTGCACATTCTGGGCTTGTGTTCCGATGGCCGGGTGCACAGTGATCAGGAACATGCGTATGCCATTCTGGAATTAGCCAAACGGAAAAATGTTCCCGCCGATAGCGTATTGATTCATGCCATAACCGATGGCCGGGATACGCCTCCCCAGGGTGGAAAGCGGTATCTCGCGGCGCTGGAAGCCAAAACCAGGGAAATCGGTGTAGGTAAAATAGCCACCGTGGTGGGGCGATATTATGCCATGGATCGTGACAACCGCTGGGATCGCGTGGAGAAGGCGTATAACCTGCTGACGCTCGGTGAGGGTAGCGTATTTCCCAGCGCAACTGCCGCGGTTGAACATTATTACGCGCATGCCACCGAGCCGTCCCGCAGCGGAGATGAATTTGTTGTTCCCAGCGTGATCGCCGGCGTTGACGGCAAAATCAGAAATGGCGATGCGGTGATCTTCTTTAACTACCGCGGTGATCGTCCGCGCGAAATCACCAAGGCGTTTATGTATGACGATAATCGTTTCAAGCAGGAAAAAAACGGCGGATTTGTGCGTAAAACCCGGCCCACGAATCTTTATTTTGCCACCATGACCGCATACGAAGAAGGTTTGCCGGTGCATCCGATTTTTGCCAAGCCGGAGAAGATGAAGGATATTCTCGGCATGTACATCGCGGCGAATGGCTTAAGCCAGTTTCGTTCCGCGGAAACCGAAAAATTTCCGCACGTCACGTTTTTTTTCAACGATTATCGCGAGCCTCCCTTTGACCATGAAGATCGAAAAATGGCGGACAGCCCCAAGGTGACTACCTACGACCAGCAACCTGAAATGAGTGCCGCACAAGTCACCGATATTGTTCTGGCGGCTCTGGAAAAAGGGGATGAAGATTTTTACGTTGTGAATTATGCCAATGGTGATATGGTGGGGCATACGGGCAACCTGCCCGCGGCCATCCAGGCGGTGGAAACGGTGGATGCGTGCGTCGGCCGGCTGCTGGAGAAACTTCAAGCCCTGGGCGGTGCCGCTATTGTTACCGCCGACCATGGCAATTGCGAACAAATGTGGGATCCGATCAACAATTGCCCGCACACCAGTCATACGACTTATGACGTCCGATTGATTCTCGTTGATGACCGGTTCAAGGGTAAAGTTTTGCGTACCGGCGGATGTCTGGCGGATGTGGCTCCGACGCTATTGAAGATCATGGGCCTGCCGCAACCGGCTGAAATGACCGGAAAATCTTTGCTGTAGATTATCCCTTGTTGAACCATTGCCGTAAATCCACTAGTGTACTGGTTTAAATCGCACTGGCGTGGCCGGCGGTAATGATCACAAGGGAGTCAACGATGGCGGATACTGCCGCAATATCATGGATTTTGGAAGTGGCTGGAGCCTCGTTTTTCGGGGGCATATTGGGATCCATCAGCGGTCTGGGCGGCGGCATCGTCATTGTGCCGGTGCTGACAATTTTCCTGCACATGCCCATTGAACAGGCCATCGGCGCCAGCATTGTTTCGGTCATCGCCGTTTCCAGCGGAGCCGGATCCGTTTATGTGCGCGATCACATCACGAATGTGCGCGTGGCCATGTTTCTGGAACTCTCCACCGCCAGCGGGGCCATTCTTGGAGCCGCGGTGCTGGCCAAGTTTTTAAACGCCCAGACGTTGTCCATTCTTTTCGGCTTGGCACTGCTGATGTCACTGGTGCCGATTCTGTTGAATATCGGCGAAGAACTGCCGAAAAATGTCAGCAACGACCGGCTGGCCAATTTTCTCCGCCTGCAGGGATCTTATTTTGACAAGCGTCTGGGCAAGGAGATTTTTTACAACGCCGCCAATGTTCCGCCGGCCATGGGGGTGATGTTTATCGCCGGAATTATGGCGGGAATACTGGGTATCGGTGCCGGCGTGCTGAAAGTTCTGGCGCAGGAAGTGGCCATGCACCTGCCGACAAAGGTGTCAACCGCCACCAGCAATTTTATGATCGGAGTAACGGCGGCGGCGGCGGCGGGCGTATATCTGCACCGCGGACTCGTGCTGCCTTATCTGGTGGTGCCGGTGGCCACATCGGTTGTAATCGGCGCATTATTGGGAACGAAGCTTATGGAAAAAATGTCCAATGCTCATATCCGCAAGGTGTTTGCGTTTTTGCTGGGCATTGTCGGCGTGGAAATGCTTTTACGCGGCTTTGGAATAAACTTTTAGTGCTGTGGGATGGTTGTTTGGGAGCCGGAATCTGAGGATAAATAATAAATGAATACCGCAAATACTCCATCACCCGTTGATCCGCTGCCGCCGGGGGGCAATGCGTCTCATGCGCCGGTCAAAGATGAATTTGTCATTCAGGATGCGGCCGCGTGGGTGTTGCGTGTTGGTGTGATGCTCAGCGTCGCGGTGATGATCCTGGGTTTGACCATCAGCTTTATTCACGCGCCGCCCACGGTCAAGGAAATGCGGCATGTCGTTTTCACCACCAATCCCAAGCTGTTAATGCAGGGTGTTATTCATGGTCAGGGAAAAAGCATTATCGACCTTGGACTGCTGCTGCTGGTATTAACTCCCATTACCCGCGTTGCGGTATCCGTGGTGCTCTTTGCAATTGTTGAT
>JAJYZY010000176.1 GCA_021799715.1 Planctomycetota bacterium
CTCGAACGGACCAGGCATTACGTTCACTCTTCGACCACCCCATCCCGGCGCGCCGGGATCCGCTCCGCCTGCGGCCAGCCTCCATAGGACAAGACTTTTGAGAAACGCTCTAACGCCGCCGCAAGTCATGCGTTCACGCGCCGCCGCCAGACGGCGGCGGCACGGCCGTTTCCGGCTTGTTACGTGAAAACATTCGGTGAAACAGCGCTTTTATGGCCGGATAAAACGCATACCAGTATATGCCCAGCAGCGCGGTTAGCTGCGGTTGCCAGAAAAATAGAAGAACCAGCAGAACCAGCCGCACCACATACGAAAATGGCCGCCGGCCGCGCAGGTATTGATTGATGACATGCGGATATTCAATTCTACTGACCATCAATGCGGACAAGGCCAGTAAAATCACCGGCATCAGATACGGAAAGGCCGTTGCCACACCGGATTGCACAAACTCCGGCACGCGAAAGGGTAAAAAGTGCGATGCGTTGGGCCGCAGCGCCTCGAAGAAAATGACAGTTGCACCGACCACACCCGCCGCTCCGGGCGATGGCAACCCGCGGAATATCAAATGTGATTCCACGCTGTGGGCATTATGGGCATTGAACCGCGCCAGCCGCAACGCGGTACAGGCTACGTAAATCGCCGCGATCATCCAGAAAAACCGCCCGTCAACATTTTGCGCCAGGGGATTGATTAATTCCCCCGCCGTTACCGCCAGAAGATGGGCGATAATTTTCAGGCTTAAAAACGCCGGCACAATTCCGAAGCTCACCACATCCGCCAGCGAATCCAGTTCCGCCCCGAAATCACTGGTGGCTCTGGTTAAACGGGCCATGCTGCCGTCGAGCATGTCAAAGATCATCGCGCCGAAAATCAGGTAGCCGGCAATCGTAAATGAACCCGTCTTATCCGCCACGCCCGCCACCGGCAGCGACGCATACCAGATGGCTGAAAATCCGCACAATAGATTTCCCAGCGTCATCAACGTGGGCAACACGGAAATACGCCGCCGCAACCGCCCGCGAATAGGCTCCCTCCGCAACCAACGTGGATCACGATAACGCATGGCGGGCCGATCTGATTTATCCATCCTCAACATTCCTTTGATAATAATACCGGATTGCCCCCCATTACCGCCACCTTATCAACTTATCGCACAACCTATAACCCGCCCATGGCCATCAGCATCAAAGAAGACCTGCTTGTACCACAACCGCTGGAGTGGTCCGCCACGGGCTATCATATTCTCCGCAAATTTCAGGTGACGGGTTTATCTGAATACTCCCCCACCCAGCGGCCCATCATGGCCGTTACCGCCACCGATTCGACCACCGGTTTTATCATTCCAGCCATTGGCGCGCAACATCCCGATCAACCCGATGCGGTGGTGCGCAATATCAAAACCCGCTGCCAGGGATATGACTGTTTTGATGTTTTATGTGAATATCAATGGGACGCCTATCCCACCAATTATCTGAAAAGCTTCAATGCGGGGCTGGTACAGGTGCTGCGCCATTATGACGCCAACAACAATCTCGCCACGGTTACCTATACGCCCGCCAGCGGAACGGCCCAAACCGAAGTGGCGGACCTGCACCGCCTGATTCTTAACGCCACCATCAGTTTTCACTTTCTGCAGACCGCTGATCCGGAATCTCTGACACTCTCCTACGCCGGATTGGTCAACAGCGCGCTGTGGCGAAATTATCCGCCGCGAACCTGGCTATGCCTGCCGATTACCGGCAGCACACAAGACGGCGTGTGGTATCGCAACTCGTACAGCTTTGCCTACAACCCCGAAACCTGGGATCAATACGCCGTGTTCAAAAATGTGGACGGCTCAATTCCGCCGGACATTGCGGGAACAATTGTTACCGACGGTTCCGCCACCAGCGGCAATGGATGGGGCCGCTTTATTGTTTTCGGCCAGACCGATTTTAATACCGCGTTCCCATTGATAACCTGATTCGGAAATTCCTTATGCAACCCGCTTTACCACAATGGTCGGCACAAAATGAACCCTGGCAAACCATTGCCCGGCAGATGAATCGCATTGTTGATGCGGTCAATACGGATTCATCCCTCATGGCCGCTGATGGTTTTAACACGCACCGGCTCCATAACGCGGGCAGCACGATAAGCCCGCAACACCGGAATATCGGCTACCCCATGGTGGTGGTGAATATAACGGCTGTGGATGCCGGCGGCGGAAAATATTCGGGACATTTGTTTTCCGGAAATTCCACCGCCGTCGCGAGTACCAATATCACCATGCCCGAAGGCCTGCGGGATTCCGGAAATGCCAACGCACTTATAGTAAATCTTGCGGAAAGCGCCGCGGGCCACCGGCTGCTGATTGGAAGTTTTCACATCGGATTGAAAGCCGGCATGACCGCCGAATCGCCGCCGCGCATGATCGTGCTGATTGATTCACCCGGCCCCGTGCTGTTTCCGGTGCGGATCAGCAAAGATGGCGGCGCGGATGGCACGCAAACCGCACCGGCCACATGGACGTATACCGTAACATCCATCGATGGCGTCATAACGTGGGGAACACAGCAGCCGCTGGCGCGACCGCGGCCCAACGGCTCCATGTTGCCGCAGACCGCTTCGCCGGCCTTCGCATTGGCGTTTCAAGATGCCGGCGGGATTCTACGCCTTTGGGACGCCGGGGAAGTTCAAAACACCACCGCGTGCCAATAAATAATCACGGTCGATGCGCTGCGATTCAGCCGCAACCGGCAATTTAATGCGCTGGCGTGCCGGGGCGGCTTAAAATCCGGGGCATGGGAAATTGCAGATTCCAGTTTCTGAATTATGGAATTTTGAATATGTCCGGCAACTTATTACAACTCAATTCCGCGGGTCAGGTGGTACTGGCCAATAGCGGTGAAGGCTCGCCCGGCGTTGTCGGCAGCATTGTTCTGCAGGCCGCGGCGCAAGGCTGTTGCTGCGGGTCATCGGCTTATGCCAACCCATGTCTGAACGCGCCAAGCAGTCTGGCGATAGCCAATTATACCGATAGCTATTTCACGGCCTGTTCCGATGCAACCCCGGCAGTTCCCGGCGATTGCGTCTGGGACGGCGTATTTGATTATTTCGACCCACAAACCTGCGCCTATTCCAACCGCTACTGCTTTGACGGCAATGGATGCTTTGATTGCAGTTACAATGGCCACCGAATGTGGGAGTTCCAGCCGCCTGGAATTTCCAGCGTGTGGTACAACGCAACAAGCAAAACGTTTTTTTTGCAAATCACCGGCCAGAACGGACAGAATTCCGGAGAAATTGTCTGGCAGGGCAGCAAGACCATCGGCCCCGGATTCAGCGGCACATATACCCGCACCGGCGGCTGCGATTCGCGAGCCAGTGTGGAGATCGCATGAGCATTTCAACTTTGCCCGCGGCAACCGGACGCAAGCCCCGCCCCACCGGGATCAAATTCAAAATCCATCGCTTGTTCAAGATACTCATTGATGCCGATGATAATGATCAAAACGCGCAATACCGCTGATACTGTTCGATATTGCCGAACCCGGAGTCCATCATGCCAAAAAATCCAAAACCGTGCCGACACTGGTTTGATTGCGGTGTCATCGGCGGCGGATGTTGCCGCCAGGGCCGGTACGGCGGCAAACCGAGTTTCGGCACATGTCGCGTATGTCCCCATTATTCCGGCCGGCCGCGCGGCTGGGGGGATGTTGTCCACCTTTTCGCCCACCCCATCGCCCGGATACTCAACGCGGTCTTCTTGCGAAACACCAAAAAGAAGATCGGCACGCATTGCCGCTGCGCGCAGCGCCGCCGCGAATGGAACTCTTCGAGCCGGTGATGCGATGCGCCGGATCGGCCATCACGCAGATCAACATGCCGCAATTCACCACTGTAAATCGGAACATCATCAGTAAATACCCCGTGGACTTGGCCGGATATGCTCTGTCAGCTTTGTTGCCGGATATCGCGAAGTCAATATCAAGTGTCGGGTTGATCTTCCAACACAACACCCCAATCATCCGTGTTATTGGTGTTATCGACGCAATCCGTGGCTCGGTATTGATTCCGCGATTTCAAAATGCGATCGGGCATGCAAGTGCGCGCGAAGCATTCACGGATCACGGGGATTAAACGGATAAGGGGGAAGGTGCTGATTTTGCTTCGTGATCGTTACGGTGCCCCTGTTGCGTGCCACAATAAATCCAATTCCCTGCGGCACATGCTGATTTGGCGTGCAGCGCTTTGCGCCGCGCACAGGGAACACCTCCGGCTTATCACAATCCCGGCCAATGCCGGGACAGAGCACTAAGTACGAACGAAGAACGATTACAACCCGGCCCAGTTTTGGTGTTATAGATCACCGAATGAACGCCGGTTATTTACCGTCGCAGTGATGGCGTCCCTTTTCGTTCCTATTTAGTATGCGCGGCGCAGGTGCAAGCCAAAAACA
>JAJYZY010000177.1 GCA_021799715.1 Planctomycetota bacterium
GTCAAGGAGAAAAAACGCGACATCGGATATGCGGAAATGGCAGAATGTGCCCAGGGTGGCACCGCTGCCGTAGCTTGGATTGGGCCAGAATTGCTCAAATGCCAGAAAAGAGTCATGCTTGAACACGAAAGAGGAATCGCAATGCGGTGTGCCGAAATCACGGTCATCCCATGTTGCATAAACCGGGCATACGCTGAATAACTTTCGCAGTCCGCCAAACGTACGCGCCTGGTCATATCGGGCAAGTATAAAATTATATGCATGAATATATGTATATGGGAAGCGGCTCAGTCGCCGGGGCAGATAGGCTGTATTGCCGGCGAAAATAAAGGCCTGGGGCTGCAGTTGCTCAATGCTTTGCCAGATTAACCGGGAGCGATAAACCCCCGTATCCGCACAGGAACCAAACGCGATATGCACCGGCTTGTAAGAGCCATACGCCGGAACGGTGTGAATAATTACCATTGGCTCAGGCAGGGCAAGCGGTTTGCCGTTAACCGCCAGAGAAATTCGATAATCATGATCCGGCAGCAGATCATTCAGCGCCGCATCGACAATAAATGGAGGGGGGCCAAGGACGGTCATTCCCATGGCTGAAACCTGCTGCCCCGTGGTGACGTCAAAGCAACGGGCTTTCACACGGTCGCTGGTGCTTAACTGTATCCAGACGCGAGCCGAATCCGGCGTAACACTTCCGATCATCGGCCCGGCGACAACATGTATCGCCAGTGCGTGCCGCTGGGTGAATGTAAAAAGCAGCAGTACCATCACGATACTGCTGAAAATAAGCCGAAATGCCCCGGTCACAGTCAACCTCACAAAAACAACCGATCTCCATTGTCTCGCCAGAGACGGGCAAATGGCAAGTGGTCCTTCACGAAAGTCGCCGCAACACGATTAGATCGCCGGTTTTGGCGGCATATGCGAGGGAAGGAAGGATCCGCGAGATGCCTGTGGTTAACAGTAAAGGTGAGCCATTCTGCTTACCTTCGCCTTTGTTTTCAGCCAGCGCCTTTGGCGGGCTATAATCTATCATGGCTTGTTTGACGTTTTACGCGAGCCACAATACGGCATGAAAAGGAAATCAATATGGCGAATCAATTTTACCGGCCCTGGCGCAGCGGAGGCATTTTTCTGGCGGCGTCCACATTGCTGATGGGCTTATTTATCCTGATCAACTATCAGCGCGGTGCCGCACAAGGTGCGGGACCCGCGTCCGGCCCGGCCAAAGGGAGTGCCTTGGTTTTACGCGGCCAACTTCTGGGCGGAGGCCGACTTAACACAGCCAAATGGAAGGGCAAAGTAATTGTCGTGGATTTCTGGGGTACCTGGTGCCCGTGGTGTCTGAAAGAAGCTCCGGATATTTCCAACTTGTATGCCAGGTACCATCGCCATGGTCTGGAGGTAGTTGGCGTTCCGGTTCTTTCAACCGCAGCTTCCGTTCAAAGTTATCGCAAGGCGCATCCGAAAGAAAGCTGGCCCCAGATTTTTAACCGCAACCCCGGAAACGGTGCCTTGGCGCAAAACTGGGTATTCGCGGTTTTCCCACCCAGTTTGTCATCGATCAGCATGGGGTGCTGCGACATATTATCGTTGGCTATGCCCCCCAAGTGCTGGCGGCGGATGTCCGGAAGTTATTGCACAACGGGCCGGCCGCTCACTGACGCGGGCATAATCCGATGATTTTCCATGGGAAAAATGAACTGACCGCCCTGGCGAGGCGCACAGGGCAGGAGTCTGATTATGCGCGGTGTGATTATGGCTTTGGCGGGTGCCATGCCCATAGCGATCGCTTAAGCAATTGTCCCCAATGGCGATCGTACGGATGCACATGATGCGCGATTTTACCCGCGCGATAGACCGGCAGCCCCGCGTTGGCCCATTGAAAAATCGATCCTTTTAAATCATACACATGGTTAAAGCCGTCTTTCATCAGCCGGGCGCAATATGCGGATGAACGATACCCCACTGAACAATATGCGACGATGGGGTGATCATGCTCAATGCCGGCCATCGCCTGGCTGACCGGTTCATCGGTGCTGATCCACCTCGCATCATGCAGGTGACTGACGTCATACTCCTGCTTCGCCCGAACATCCAGCAGAACCGGTGGTGATTTGTGCGGATCGGTAAGCCAGGTATGCAGCGCCTGCACCGTCAACTGTGGCACCTGCGGGAATGCATTGGCGATCATGCCATCAACTTTTTCCCAAGTCAGCCGGCGGCTGTGCTGATACCAGCGGTAACCGCCGATTCCCGCCAGCGCCGCCGCCGCCACAATTGCCGATATCAGGAACTTATTCATAAAGTCCCGGTCCCCAGCGGATGTTCCAGACTGAACTGGAAATAATTCAGTGTAACGGGTGTCCCGCCGGCTAACTTGATCAGGCTGTTGACCTGCCCGCGATGATACGTTCCATGATCCAGGCAATGCAGCACCAGTTCGCCCAGGGGCAAGGTGAACGCTTCACCGCGCGTATTGCGATAAGTAATCGCCGATGCCAGCGTTACATCCGTTTGCGCTGCCAGAAATTCTGAAAAATCCTGGTGTACCCGCGGCCATCGCCTGACCAGGCTTTCACGCGTGGGATAATCACTTGCATCCTCCAGGCGTTGCACTTCCAAGTGTTTCCAGCGTGACAGCCAAACCCATTGGGCTGCCATGGCATGCACCAGCAGTTTATGCAGCGATCCCGCGGAGAATCCGCGGTCGGCGTAATATTCCCGTTCGCTGATTGCGGAAGCGGCGGTAAGAACGCGCCGGTCGCCCCAAAACATGAAATCCATCATGCGCAGCAGCAGGCTAAGTCGCCCGTTGACCGATTGAATCGCCATTACCGTATCCTCCCGGAACGGCCGGCAGCCCTACAGGGAACCCGCCTGCCGCAACATGCCGCCATCAATAAAGAATGTCGAGCCGGTGCAATAGGCCGCCTCATCGGATGCCAGAAAGGCCGCCAGCGAAGCAACTTCTTCCGGCTTGCCCCAGCGCCCCAATGGGATTTCCGCCATCAATGCGTCCTCCATGGCCTTGTTGGCTTCAACATCCGCGTCAATGGGGGTGAATATGGCACCCGGACCAATGTTATTGACGGTGATTTTGTGCGGCGCAAGTTCCACGGCGATGGTTCGGGTCAACATGCGTATACCGCCTTTGGTGGCACAATACGGGGCATTTGTCGGCATGGGTAAATCTTCGTGCACCGAAGAAATATTGATTATCCGTCCGCCTTTGCCCTGTTTAATCATCTGCTTGGCCGCAATTTGGGCGCACACAAATGGCCCGATCAAATTCACCGCAATGATTTTCTGAAATTGTTCAACCGGAAATTCGACAAATGGATGTTTGAATTCAATTCCCGCGTTATTCACCAGAATATCCAGGCTGCTGAATGTTTTGACAGCTTCATCCACCATGGCCTGCACCTGCTGCGGATTGCTGACATCCGCGGCAACCGCAATGGCTTTTCCACCCGCGGATTTAATGGCGTTTAACGTGGCATCCGCGGCTCCGGGCTTACCCACATAATCCACGACTATCGCGGCGCCTTCTTTGGCCAGGCGAATGGCAATGCCTTGTCCAATTCCTGTAGCCGCTCCGGTGACAATGGCCACTTTGTTCTGCAACTTCATCACATAACCTTTCAAAAAAAAACTGCCCCAGCCGCTATCGCCACACCGGCGATGTTTCGCGGCATATGCTTCATGCCGGATTATAGGGATTGCCGGGCCGGGCAACAATTCAACCGAATCGCGCTGCTGGTTTCTGACGTTTTAATTCTGATATCAGGCGTTATCCCCAGGCTCCGGAACCCCGTGCTACGTAATGCCACCCCCGGCGGAACGGGCCTGTGGCCGCTTCTGCAACATCCATGCGATCGGTTGCGAACACAATCAGGCGATGGGCAATCAGTAGTGAGTAAAAAGAATTGCACCGCCCCGGCGCGCACGGGGTAAACTCTCTAAGCGGATAACGCGGATACGCGTGAGGTTCGCTCTGACGGGCCAAAGCTCAATTCCGAGTGCAAAATGTATTGAAGTACGGATTTTGCCGTTGGCGCAGGCAGCGGGAATGGTAGAGAGTCCGCATCAGGGCCACAAAGGTCTTGCGGAATCTGTCACAGGCTCCCGGCGGAACGGTTCAAGCAAGCCCACCTTGATTCTCAAGATTACAGCCGCTACTGTGGCATGAGGCAAAAGTTTTGGCGGCGGTTGTTCCGCAAGCTACTGCCTTGATGGCAAAGGTTTGGCAAGATGGCTGTTTCTGAATTAGACATGAGTCCTGCGGTTGTGGAAAATTCCGCGGGAACGGCTGCCGGCGGATCCCGCCCCGGTGCCATACTGTTAATTCTGCTATATTCCGCTGCGCTGATGTTGCCGCTGGTATTGGGCGCTGCGCACGG
>JAJYZY010000178.1 GCA_021799715.1 Planctomycetota bacterium
ATTTCACGCCCTGGCAAACCTTCATTCGGATTATCGTGCCGCAAGCCCTGCCCCCCATTGTTCCCGCGATGGGTAACAACCTCATTGCAATGTTTAAAGACACCCCGCTGCTTTCCACCATCACAGTCATGGAAATGCTCAATAGAGCCATGATTATCGGGGATAAGTCGTTCCATTACCTTGAGCCATTAACCTTGGTCGGAGTCTTATTTCTGCTTATGAGCCTGCTGGCGTCCGGGTTGATTGGTATTACGCAGCGGAAACTTCTGGTGCGGCGTTAACGGCATAATCGAATCGAATCAGGAAAACGGCAATATGAACAATGACACGAGCATCGAATTTATTAATATCCGCAAGTCATACGGCACAAACACCGTTCTCGACGGACTGAATATGACCGTTTCCGCCAGAGAGCACGTGGTAATCATCGGCCCGAGCGGATCGGGAAAATCGACTATTCTCAAACTGTTAATGACATTGGAAAAACCGGACAGCGGCGAGATAATCATTGACGGCGAAAACCTGTGGCACCCCGCACGTGGGGGTCAAAACAGCGAAGCCGATCCGGCCCACCTTCGACATATGAGAAGCAAAGTGGGGATGGTATTTCAGCATTTCAATCTATTTCCTCATTTGCGCGTGCTGCAGAACATCACTGAAGCGCCGGTTCGGGTTCTGGCCGTGCCGCGTGCGGAAGCGAACCGGCACGCCAGGGAATTGCTGGATCGCGTTGGTCTGGCGGATAAATATAACGCGTGGCCCGCGGAACTTTCCGGAGGGCAAAAACAGCGCGTCGCAATTGCCCGCGCGCTGGCGTTGCAACCCCGCATCATGCTGTTTGATGAGATTACCTCGGCTCTGGATCCGGAAATTGCCAGTCAGGTTCTGCAACTGGTATTGGATCTTGCCAGGCAAACGGATATGACCATGTTGTTTGTCACGCATCAGATGCACTTCGCCCGACAGGTTGCCGACCGCGTTGTATTTTTTGATCAAGGAAAAATTGTGGAACAGGGCACCGCCAACCAGGTGCTGGAAAATCCAGCCCAGGCGCGAACCCGTGAATTTCTCAGCAACATTCTCATGGCGTCGTAACAATCAATTCCCACATCTCGTTCTGGTGAAGCCAGATTACGTCGGCATTCTGACGGATGAATTCGTCCTGGACGGCGTGATTTTCGACTGATGAACGCCTGATCCGCCTCTTTCTCTTTGCTGACGGATTCGGCCGATTGGCATCGTTACCGCTTTTTACCGATGAGCTGTTCCGCGGACGCACGCTTTGATTGGCCATGATAATCCTCCATGACGAGATACGGGCAACCCCGCATGACAAACTTACTGCGGTGCGGGCAGCGTGCGTATGAATTCCACCAGATCAGCCAGCGATGGACTCTGTGCGCTGCGGACATAAAATCCGCTGGTGGCGGTTCCCATGCACAGTGCTTCCGCCAGATCGAGGCCCAAGAGCCGCCCGGCGACAAAGCCCGCATTGAAGTGGTCGCCGGCACCGGTGCTGATTTTGGGATGTTTGACGAACGGTCCGGCGAACGAGGCGGAACCGTTGGCATCGGCCGCCGCACCGCCGGAGCGCGGGTGAATCACGACAGTTCCGATATCCATTTTCTTTCGGATGGCAATGGCCAGTGATTCAATTTCCTTTTCAGGATCCGCGGAAACGGGAATATCCAGCGCGGTGGCCACCTGTGTGGCTTCTTTGAGATTTAAACCAAGAATAACGTGCATGAATGGTTTAAATACCTCAAGCACAGCCAAACCGGTTCGCAAATCTTCGCTCGTACGTTTTTCCGGATCAGCAAGATCAACAAACAAAATCCGGTCAGCGGGAGGTACTTCCGGAAGCACGTCCGCCGCCAGACGCCGCCAGATGTCATTCATATAGGGCAACATGGTCCAGTTGACGGTCCCCAGCAGCCGTGATGAAGCAACCAGGCTGACCATTTCATCAATGCCAATGCGTGAAACAAGGTTATCCCAGGTAATTTCGGCGGTGGGAGTGAGTTTCCCGAGCATTATTTTGCCGTCATCAAATTCCAGTGCATCGGTATGGCAGGCTTGGGCGATACTGAGAATTCTGGCCCGCTTTGCCAATTCATGGAAAACCGGATGAATATCCGGAAAGCCCAGACTTCCGATACACGTGACTCCCAGGCCAATGGCGGCCAGAGCATTGGCCATAATGGGGCCGTTACCGCCGAGTTTCTGTAATTTGACGACCACTTCGATATTGGCGCTTTGACCTCTGGCTTCTCGAATGCGGCCCGCAAACTGTTCAATGGTGGCAATGCGATCAAATTCACCGGCGCTGGCGCGTTTATCCACAACCTGCGCTATTTCATCAACAAAGCCGTCCAAGCCGATGACCGCCGCGATGGACGCCACATCCGCCTTGGCAAGTTTACCCGACACCGCCAGACAGGTTGCCGCACGTGTTTGATCCGCCATACTTTCTCCGTCGATTGGATATCACAATTCCGTAAACTGCATCAATTCAATTGTCTCATGATGTTCCGGCAATGCCACAGCGGCATATTCCGCCAACCCCGCTTCGGACATCATATGCCGCACCGCCGCGGCATCATACGTTCCAGCGAGGTCCATTAGATCCCAGAAAATGCTGCCCGTCGAACGCGTATTGTCCAGCGGCGCAATGGCCTGCTTGAAGGCCTGAATCAGCCCGGCATGATTTTCAAAAACGCCTGACTTTTCCGCCCAGGTGCACACCGGTAAAGCCAGTGTCGCCTGAGATACCAGACCATCCGGCCGGGTGCTCAATACCAGCAGCGTTTCCAGGCCGACAAGAGCCGTCTCAAGTTCCTGATCGGCGTGCCCCAATGGATCAGCCAGCACCAGGGCAGAACGAACCTGTCCCGCCCTGATTTTTCCAGGGACATCCACCAGTTTGCAGACATTGCCACCGAGTTTTGCCAGCACCTTTTCCGCACCTCGCCGGTTCGGGGCCTTTTCCGCATAGATGGTATGGGTGACCGCTCCACTGGCGGGGTTCTTGAAAATCTGATCCTGACCGTCAATTTTCGGCTCGGTGACAACCAGCCAGGCTTGCGGGTCAATGCGGCGCATCCATTGCGCGGCGAGAAACATTTCTTCAGTTGAATCAAACGCATTGAGAATCAGCATGGTGGAGCCGGCGTTTCCGGCAGCCGCCTTTTTGACGGCTTGATCAAGTTGCCCGATGCCCTGTGCAGCCGACAATTCCTGCGGTACGCCTTTCGCCACGGGGGTCTGGAGTCGGTTGTTATGGACAAAATCCCAACCGTAGCGGATGTCATCGGAAATCCACCATTTGTTGACGTTCGCGTTAAAGCGGGGCTTAATGCGGTATACGCGTCCCTGATTATGTTCGATGAAAATATTTTCTCCGCCGCTGGAGAATGGTGAGATACTCGGCGCCTTTTTCAAAAACCAGACCCGCTGGGTAAAAAGAAAATCTTTATCCAATAGCGCCCCGACCGGACAAATATCAATGACATTGCCGGAAAGCGGATTATCAAGCGACTTACCCTGAAAAACATCAATTTCCTCACGGTGTCCGCGGCCGAATACCGCCAGTTCACCGGTGCCGGAAATTTCGCGTGTAAAACGCACACAGCGCGTACACATAATGCAGCGGTCACTGTATAAGACCACATGTTTGCCGATGTCTTTCTTTGGCTTTTTTGCCTTGTCTTCTTCAAAACGGCTTTCCGACCGGCCATATTGATAGCTGTAATCCTGCAGATGGCATTCGCCGGCCTGATCGCACACGGGGCAATCCAGCGGATGGTTCAGCAGCAGGAATTCCATAACCGCTTTTTGATTGGCAATTGATTTTGGTGAAATACTGTGAACTTTCATCCCATCAACGGCGGGAGTCTGACAGCTTGGCACAAGCTTGGGGACCTTAACGAGCTTGGCCGGATCTTTCGGATCCGGAGATTCAATTTCGACCAGGCATATCCGGCAACTGGCGACAATTGACAGGCCTTGGTGATAGCAATAGTGCGGGATTTCCATACCGGCATCAAGGCAGGCCTGGAGAATCATCTTTTTGCCTTCCCAGGCAATTTTCTTTCCGTCAACATCCATTGTGGGCATAAACATTACACCTTATAGCATTGCGACCGGATTCACTCACGGACGCGTTTCCCGCTTTCCGTGGCTTTGTTACACGGCCGCTGCCGCCTGTGCGTCCAGCGTTACACCCTGTACCTGATCCGATTTCAGGCGGGCCTTGAAATCTTCCGGAAACTTCTGCAGAAATGTCCGAACGGCCCAATTGGCACCGTCGGCCAGACCGCAAATGGTGGTTCCCGGCATGGACCCCATGCTTAATCCAACTTCCATCAGCAGGTCAAAATCATGCGGCTTGCCGTACCCG
>JAJYZY010000179.1 GCA_021799715.1 Planctomycetota bacterium
ATGTGCTGCCTATTATTGACCGCGCGGTGCAATTCTGGCGGGCCGATCTGGGGCCGCAATGGCAGGCACACCATCGGCAACTTATCGGGTCACGGCAACGCGCCTGCCGGGTGGTCACACGTTTATTGCGTAATCAGGGGTTAACGCGCGTGGCGGTTGAAGCGATGAAATTATCACCGGCGCTGGCGGCACCGCTGGTGCGGCATATCAATCGGCCCTTTGCCGCGGTCTAAATTCGGAGTTCAGATGGCTTTGCACATTTGTGGAATGGGAACGGCACTACCTGATTATGGCATAAGCCAGGAGCGGGCGTGTGCCATTGCGCAGAAGGGCCTGACCGAAAAGCAATCCCGGCTGCTGGCAACCATTTACCGCAAATCCACCATTAAACGGCGTCATACCGTTTTGCTGGATCAGGAAAATGGCGCAACGCCTTTTTATGACACCGCCGACACTTCCAACGGCAACGGTCCAGGCACCGGACAACGCATGGACCGTTACGCCGCGGAGGCTGTTTGCCTGGCCGTCGGCGCTTCAAAAACAGCATTGGCCAACGCCCGCTGTGAAGCGGGTGACATTACCCATCTGATAACCGTTTCCTGTACGGGTTTTTTTTCGCCGGGATTGGATCGCGAAATCATCGAAGCCCTTCGCCTGTCCCGATCCGTCCGTCGAACCAATATTGGCTTTATGGGGTGTCACGCCGCGCTCAACGGCCTGCAGGTGGCTTTGGCCATTGCCAATGCGCAAGCGGATGCGACCGTGCTTCTATGCGCAACGGAATTGTGCAGCCTGCATTTTCAACAGGGCTGGGATACTGATAATGTGCTGCCCAATGCATTATTTGCGGATGGTTCCGCTGCGCTTGTCGGCAAACCGGCTAGCCAGCAGGAAAAATGGAACTGCCAAGCCACCGGCTCATTCCTGTTGCCCGAGTCAAACCGGGATATGACCTGGCGCATCGGCGACCATGGCTTCCGCATGACCCTGTCACGGCGTGTGCCGGCTCTGATTGCTGAAAATCTTAAGCCTTGGCTGACACAATGGCTGGGACGGGAGAATCTGACCATTGCGGATGTCGGCTCATGGGCTGTTCACCCCGGTGGTCCCGGAATTCTGGATGCCGTAAGCGCCAGCTTGGATTTGCCGCCATCGGCCCTGGATGTCTCGCGGCATGTGCTGGCGGATTGCGGCAATATGTCATCTCCGACAATCTTGTTTATTGTGGATCGCCTCAGAAGCCGGCAGGCACCTTTGCCCTGCGTGATGCTGGCGTTTGGCCCGGGTTTAACGATAGAAGCCGCATTGCTGGTGTAACCCGGCAATGCGGCTTCGTCATGGAAATAACTGTGCTATGTCATGGCCCTTGGCCATATCTCAATGGTGCATCCACGGCGGCATTTTGCCGCGCGGCAAGCTCTTAAGATAAGCTGTTACCGCCACGGCGTCGGCATGATTCAGGCGATATGCCGGCATCGGAGGGCCGGCATAATGGCCGCGCGGATCACGTCCGGTGGTTAAAAATTTGATCATCGCGCCGGCATTCCACCGCCATGGCAGGCCCGCCAGATTGGGTGCTCCACGCGGCCAATGCCGCACCGGGAAATTCGGCTTATAGGCAATCCGCGCGCCTTGCAGCCATTTGGATTTGATGAAGCGTCCGTTCTGGTTCATCGGCGTGTGGCAATCGGCGCACATGGCCACCTGATTGACCAGATAACTTCCCCGCGAAATTTCCAAATCCACCGGAGTTCCCGCCGCCGGCGCTGCCGATGCGGGTGACTCGATGCCCAAATTGGAATTCGATCGCATTGCCACGCCCGCCGTTATGCCCGCCGCCAGCAGCGCGGCACCCGCGAGATACCAGGATTTTCCGATGCGTTTGTTCATAAGAACACTCCAAAAAAAGGAAAAACATCTTGCCTATGGACCAATACCCATGGCATAACAACTCGCAAAATCAGCCCATTACACGCGGGCCGGTCATACACCCTCCCCATCCGAAACCTGAAGCAACCATCTGTATGAATCGCCGATTCCAAAGCGTCAAACGTCCAATATCCGCTCAACGCATGATGCGGCGGATAGTTGCAGCATCGTGGCTGCGGACCCTTTCCGGCACCGCTTTGACGGATGCAATGCCCGCTCGATTACTCCTGGTCTTCCCGCAATTTTGCCAGTACGGAATAATCTTCCAGGGTACTCGTATCGCCTACAGATTGTTTCCCCGCGGCAATGTCCCGCAACAATCGCCGCATGATTTTACCCGAACGGGTCTTAGGCAGGGTTTCCGTAAAACGGACTTCATCCGGACGGGCAATAGCCCCGATTTCTTTGGCCACCCAGTTCTTTAATTCCTGCTTCAGGTTGTCATCAGCGGTTATCCCCGCCTTCACCGTGACAAACGCGCACAGCGCCTGCCCTTTGAGTTCATCGGGGCGGCCGACCACCGCCGCCTCCGCTACTTTGGCGTGCGCAACCAACGCGCTTTCAACTTCCATGGTGCCCAGCCGATGTCCGGCAACATTGACGACATCATCCACCCGGCCCATCACCCAGAAATAACCGTCTTTATCACGCCGGGCACCGTCACCGGTGAAATAATAGGGGGGAATATCGCTGTAATATTGCTTCTTAAAGCGTTCATCATCGCCATATACCGTGCGCAGCATGCTGGGCACAGGTTTGCGAATGACCAGATAGCCGCCGGTATCCGGTGGCACTTCCTGGCCGTCGCGATCCACCACCGCAAGGTCCACGCCGAAAAAAGGAATGGCGCAACTGCCGGGCTTGCCCGGAGTGATTCCCGGCAGGGGGGTGCACATGATCGAACCGGTTTCCGTCTGCCACCAGGTGTCCACAATCGGGCAGCGTTCGCCCCCGATCACGCGGTGATACCACATCCAGGCTTCGGGGTTGATGGGTTCGCCGACCGTTCCCAGCAGCCGCAGGCTTGATAGATCATGGCGCTGTGGAAATTGATCACCCCATTTTACAAATGCCCGGATGGCGGTGGGGGCGGTGTAAAAAACACTGACGCGATATTTTTCGATGATGGCCCAGAATCGATCCATATCCGGTTGATTGGGTGCTCCTTCATACATCACCACGCTGGCCCCGCAGGCCAGCGGGCCGTAAACCATATATGTATGGCCGGTTACCCAGCCGATATCCGCGGTGCACCAGTAAATATCTTCTTTTCTTAAATCAAATACATATTTACATGTCAAATATGCGCCCAGCAGAAAACCGGCGGTGGTGTGCACCACGCCCTTGGGTTTGCCGGTTGTGCCGCTGGTGTACAAAATAAAATGCATCTGTTCGCTGTCCAGGGCGGCGGGGGGGCAATGTTCTGAACTGCCGGAGATAAAATCGTGATACCACACATCCCTTCCCGGCTGCATGGCGATAGTTTGCCCGGTGCGTTTGACCACGATGCACCGCTGTACGCATGGCGTTTTAGCCAGGGCCGCATCCACATTGTTTTTCAATTCTACAATTTTACCGCGCCGCCAGCCGCCGTCGGCGGTGATGACCGCAACCGCCTGCGCGTCGTTCATGCGATCCGCCAGCGATTCCGCGGCAAAACCCCCGAAAATAACCGTGTGCACCGCGCCGATTCGCGCGCAGGCCAGCATGGCCACGGCCGCTTCGGGAATCATGGGCATATAAATGGCTACGCGATCTCCCGTCTGCACGCCATGGGATTTCAGGGCATTGGCCAGCCGGCAAACCTCCTTCAGAAGTTCCAGATACGTCCATGTTTGCCTGTCGCCGGGTTCGCCTTCCCAGAGAAGTGCCGGCTTGTTGCCCAACCCCGCATCCACATGCCGATCCAGGCAGTTTTGTGCAATATTGATCTTGCCGCCCGTGAACCACTTCACGAACGGCGCTTTGCTGTCATCAAGAACGTGGCTGTAGGGCGTCAGCCAGGCCAACTCACTGGCCATCTCCCCCCAGAATTCCTGCGGGTGGTCAATGGATTTGCGATACATGCGTTCATATTGTTCCTGCGAATGGATGTGGGCTTTGGCGGTGAAAGCCGGCGGCGGCGCAAAAGTGCGATTTTCATGCATGATTGATTCAATATTTGCGCCAACAGACATAGATGCTCCTCGCGAAGATCGGGCGACATTCGCCCTGATTAATGAAACTCCTCGATATAATAGCGTTGGCCGGACAAAAAAGCACCAGCGATTGATGAAATTGCGGTTTATAAAGTAGTGGTCTCGTGTGCTTTGTACGTTTGACGCAAATCGGGTAAATTGATGACGCATCGGGGCGTAGCTCAGCCTGGCTAGAGCGCCTGGTTTGGGACCAGGAAGTCGCAGGTTCAAATCCTGTCGCCCCGATTATCTGGAGAAACAAGCCCTTTGGTGAGGACATCAAAGGGT
>JAJYZY010000039.1 GCA_021799715.1 Planctomycetota bacterium
CTGACCTGTATCCGCAAGGCCATTAATCTGGTCAACAACTGGAACCGGAGAAGCAATTCAACCGCGGCCGCCCTGACATTCGCCGCGGTTCCGCCGGAAGCGCCCGCGGTTTATGACATGCTGTGCCGTGCGGATTCCATTGGCGTATTTCAGGTGGAATCCCGCGCCCAGATGGCGATGCTGCCCCGGCTTAAGCCCAGATGTTATTACGATCTGGTCATTGAAGTGGCGCTGGTGCGTCCCGGGCCGATTCAAGGGGGCATGGTGCATCCGTATCTGCGCCGGCGCGGTGGACAGGAACCGGTGGACTATCCATCCGCGGCGGTCCGGGGCGTTCTGGAGCGCACGCTGGGCGTGCCGCTGTTTCAGGAACAGGTTATGCGGCTGGCGATGGTGGCGGCAGGCTTTTCTCCGGGACAGGCTGATGAGCTGCGGCGCAGCATGGCGGCATGGAAGCGCAAGGGCAATAAACTGGCCGCTTTTGGCGAGCAAATCATCGCCGGGATGCTGGCCAACGGCTATACACGGGAATTTGCCCGGCGCTGTTTTGAGCAGATCAAGGGTTTTGGCGAATACGGCTTTCCGGAATCGCATGCGGCGTCGTTTGCGCTTCTGGTGTATGTGTCGGCATGGTTGAAATGTTTTTATCCGGCGGCGTTCGCGGCGGCACTGTTAAACAGCCAACCCATGGGATTTTATCAGCCCGCGCAAATTGTCCGCGATGCCGGGAATCATGGTGTCAACGTATTGCCGGTGGATGTAAACCGATCACACTGGCATTGCGTGCTGGAACCGGCACCGGCCAATATGGCGCATGTGGATGCCCCCTTTTATGCCGACGGGCCGGCTCTGCGGCTGGGATTGCGCATGGTGCGGGGGCTGCATCAGAGCGGTGCGGATTTAATCCGCGATGCCATTGAGCGCCATGGCCCGATGGAAACGATTTCCGAACTGCGGCGGGCCAGTCGCTGTTCGATACCGGATTTGAAAGCACTGGCGCGGGCGGATGCGTTTGGTTCAATGGGGCTGGATCGGCAGGAAGCATTATGGCACATTCGGCGGTTAAGATCGGAAGCCTTGCCCCTGCTGGATCCATTGCATCCGATGGAACCGCGCGCCGGCCTGCCGATGATCGCCGAATCGCAAAAGGTGATAAGTGATTATCAAAGCGTGGGGTTGTCCCTGAAAGCCCATCCGATGTCTTTTGTGCGGTCGATTCTGAATCAGCGCGGCATTGTGGCCGCGAGGGAATTGGCCGATGCGGCCCGCCATCCGGATGCGGCTGCGCTGGCGGTGGCGGGGCTGGTGCTGGTGCGGCAGCGGCCCGGCACGGCATCCGGGATTTTATTTATTACCATGGAAGATGAAACCGGCACGGTGAATCTGATTGTTAAACCACGTATCTACCAGCGCTATCGCATGGACTTGCGCCATAGCACCGCCCTGGTGGTATGGGGCCGGGTGCAACGCCAGGAAAGCGTTACGCACGTAATCGTCCGGCGGGCGGTGAATCTGCGGAACATCACCCAAGCCGGCGGTGAACTGCAAAGCGTTTCACGGGATTTTCATTGAATAAAGGCGCAAAATAAACACCATTTTCTTCATTTTTAGTCGTAGATGGCATATTTTTTGATAAAGTGTTACAATACTTGGTATATCAGTACCCTTTGAGAAAGGCCTTAACCCATGCTGCTTTCTTTTTCAGTAGAGAACTTTTATTCCTATCGAGAACGGCAGTCTCTAAGCCTGCTGGCTGAAGACCGGGAGAATTTAATAGAAAACACAACCCCCATTACGGCTCCGGCCCTGCGTGGCCATCGCGTGGTAAAGTTCGCCGGCATTTATGGTGCCAATGCATCCGGAAAAAGCAACTTTCTCCTTGCCTTAAATCGGCTTACCGAGATTATTGCAAATTCGGCCAGGGAAAGCACGGCGGCCGATCAATTACCCATCACGCCATTCCAACTCGACGACGCCTGGGCCGCAAGGCCAACGCAATTTGCCGCGACATTTGTCATTGATAACGTGGTCTACGTATATGACGTTTCACTGACCAAAGATCGCATACACTCCGAGGAACTGACGGCTTTTTCCAAATCTCACCCGCAGCGCCTTTTTAGCCGCCGCGTAGACTCCAACGGAAAAAGCCAATGGCATTTCAGCCGAACGCACTTCCGGCGCGACAAGGCCCTGGAAGGCCGAACCCGGCGTAATAGTTTGTATCTCTCGGTTGGCGCATTATTCAACCATCCACAATTGGCAATGATTTCGGAATATTTCTCACGTTGCAGCTTTCGTTCGCCCCAACTGGTTGGCACGGATTTTATTAAACTTATGTCCCGGTGTGATAGCGACGTGAAGTTCATTCGATGGGCCGCGGAGATGCTCTCCGTCGCCCATACGGGAATTGCCGCGTTGCGCCTGCGTCCCGTGGACACGCATGGTGGACAAGGCGGGAATGTGCAGTCGGTACTTCCTGAATCCGCCGGGGCGCAATTCCGCCGAATAAAAGAATTGCAGGTCGCTCATTTGAAATCCGACGGGCAAACGGTTTGGTGGCCGATAGGCTGGGAATCGGAGGGAACAAGACAATTGCTGAGCCTTCTTCGATCTTGGTATGACATGCTGAACACGGGTGGATTGGTGCTCGTGGACGAAATGGAGTCAAGCCTTCACCCGCTGCTCTGCCGCCGCCTGCTTACCGTGTTCGCGGAGACCCGCTCCAGCGAACACCACGGACAATTGTTATTTACTACGCATAACGCCGCACTGCTGGATCTAAGCATTCTGCGCCGAGACCAGGTTATTCTGGCGGAAAAATCCGGCGACGGTGCGACGCAATTAATTTCCCTGCTTCACTATACGCCACGCGCCGGCGAAGCCCTTCAGAAAGGATATCTTTCGGGCAGGTACGGCGCCGTTCCTCTTTTAACGGAGTTTAAGCTTCATGGACAAAAGCCGTCGAAAGGCAATTCCGAAAAAATTACAATATCTTCAGCAAGCAACTGATGACCGCCAAGCTATGCCAATTATGCTCATTGTGTGCGAAGGCTCGGAAACCGAGCCGATATATTTTAATGCAGTCGCCAAGCGCCTGCGCTTAGCCGCGATTGAAGTTCGAGGGGCCAGAGGCTCCGCACCGATGACGGTCGTTCGAGATGCCGTGGATTCCATGATACAGCGCAAAACCGATGCCAATAAAAGCGCTTCGATTGCGCCTTATGACGAGGTCTGGTGCGTGTTTGATGTTGACCAGCATCCCAAACTAAAGGACGCAATTGCATTCGCGGACAAATATCAAATCGAGGTGGCACTCTCGAACCCCTGTTTTGAGTTCTGGCTTCTGTTGCATTTCGAAAGGTTTGCAAAGACCAATCAGTCGCGTAAGCAGATACGACGGGAATTGAATCGGCACATTCCGAAATATTGCAAGAGCGGCGATTACAGTACCCTGTTCTTGCCCGGCCTCGAAATCGCCGTAAAAAATGCCGCGGACATCTGGGTGGCACAATGGAGAACCCGTGCCCCCACCCCGTTGGATACTTTAGAGAAAAACCCCAGCACGCTGGTGCACCGACTCATTGCGTCTCTAAAGCAAGGCGGGCCACGCTGAATCCAAGGCATTGAATTTCCAAAGCATACCGCTCACAACCGCCACACGCGCAACGCGATCTGTAAAATGATGTTCACCTGTATGCCCGCGGCGATGTCATCCAACAGTATGCCCCAACCAGCCGGAAGATGTTCAAGTTGCCGGCATGGCGGAAGTTTCAGCGTATCAAAGAGCCGAAAAAGGATATAGATCGCGGCTGCGGCCAGCCACGCATGCCAAAGGCTGCCTGTGGCGGCTACAGGCAGGGGTACAAAAAGGCAAGCGACCCAATAACCGCAATATTCATCCAGCACGACGGAACCGGGGTCCTCCCGGCCAAAATAATCAATCGCCCAGGGTGATAATTGCACCGTCAAAATGCCCGCGATAACCGATCCAAGCAAACACACCAGCGAACGCCACGGATCAGCCAGCCTGGCCCACAACAGCATCCAGAATAAGATCGCCGGCCCCAACGTTCCCCAACTGCCCGGAGCAGGCTTAAGCAAACCCAGCCCCCCGCCGGTAATAACCCATTTTCGCCAAGACGATAACATCGGCGCGTGATTTTTTGAATCAGGGATTGATGGATCAGTGCTCATTTATCAACTCGTCAACTAATACGCATCCAGTTCACATCATCCGATGCCGCCAAAAAGCATACCGCATGCCCCCACTTGTGGACACTGACTTGGGGGCAACTTGCCAGGGTATTACGAAGGGGTATCATTTTTGCGGTAATCCGCCCGCGATCCCGAAGGACCGGTTTTTTCACCTACGCCCGTCCCCCGGCCGATCAGCCGGTGGTGGAAGAACGGAGTTAGTATGGACCGCGCGATGCACTGGACACGATTGCTGGAAAGCGCCATAGGAAGGCCCTGTAGCGGCAGGCCATTGGTTTGCGACGGCCTACCGGATAATTCCCGCGTGATTATCATTGGTGAAAATCCCGCAACGGAAATGGAAAAGGACTGGTGGACCTATTGGAAGACGGACAGTGGATTCGACCGCGCCGCCTTCATGCGTGACTATCAAGAGCAACGGCGGCACAAAAACAAGCGGCCTCTTTCTAACACCCGGCTGCGTTTGGAGTGGATTCGTGAGAACGGCGTTGCTGGTGTTGAAACGAATGCCTACTGCAACGAACGCCCCGACGGTGCAGGAAAGGGCGTAGGGAACTACGCCGTGCTCGATCTGCTTATTCGTAATATGCCGCAGCTTGTCGCTGTTGTCGCGCATGGAAGTGTCGCAAAGGCATTTGCATCCGGGTACCAATTTCCCGGCAACGTAAAGGAGCTGTTCGAGCTGCGGCATTTTCGGATGGAAAGCAGAGCGGAGATTGACCGCGTCTGTGCGAAAATCAACGCGATCCGTTGAAACGATCAGGCCAACGGGATCAGGCATCTATAATACGCCACGCTTTGGAGATATATTGCCATGCGGATGCGACCGTGACAATCAGTGTGGCCCAGATGGCGATATTCCGCGCCCAGCGGAACGCCGTCAACACGCTCTGATCCTGGATTTCATAGATTAACGCCAGATACACCAATACACCGATCACCGCGGCGCATTGGACGATCATTTTAACTTTGCCCGTCCACATGGCGCGAAAATCAATTCCCCGCGATTCCGCCAATCCACGAATGCCCGTCACCAGAAACTCCCGGGCAATCAGCACCACCGCCATCCATGGAGCCACACCGGTAAGCTCGTATCTCGACACCGCGGGCATCAGGGTTAAATGCGGCAGCATCAGCGCCGGAGCGGAGAAAAAAACAAATGCCCCGCAGATCAGAATTTTATCGGCAAACGGGTCAACCACGCGGCCAAAGGCGCTTTCCACTTTCCATGATCGGGCCAGATAGCCGTCCAGCGCATCACTGGCTACCGCGAGCAGAAATATAACCAGAGCTATCCACATGCACAGAGAAATATTCCGCTGATGATTGGCAAAATTGATGGCGATGAAAAATAGCGCCGTGAGCAAGAGTCGGCTTAATGTTATCAAATTTGGAATTTGCCGGTACATATTCATTCGCGCCTGCACGGAACCACCGGGCCGTCAGCCCATGGATATTGTACGCCATGATCGGGCAAATCACAGCAAATATTGCCTAGGCCATGGATGTTGCGCCATGTTGTTACATGGCGGCAATTGGCGCATCGTGTTCCTATTGATCATTAATACGCAACGGACTTCCATCGTAGTGCGCGGGGATGATGGCCTTAACGCTTCGCAGGACGGCCGGCTATTGGGCATCGGCGGAAAATACCGGCAGACTTACCGGCTTATGCCGCGAACGGACTTTTTTATAGGCGATCGGCTTGGCAATCAGATCGTAATGTTTCCAATCTTCAATTTCCGCCTGAATTAAATCTCCCGGCGTGGCATGAATGTCGTGCAGCAGCACCTGCGCGTCAATATCCGGGGCCTGACCGGCATGACGCCCCACCGCCGTGCGGAGCCTTTTGTCCGCGGCATCAATCAGCACGGCAACGGTCTTTCCGATCTGCGCTGAATTTACCTTGAAGACCACTTCTTGTTGTGCCAGCATGATTTCCTCGCGCCGGCGACGGGATACCTCCGCGGGGACAGCATTGGTTTTCCACAGCCGCCCCGCCGGTGTTTCCGGTTCCGGGGAATATTCAAAAACCCCCAGACAGTCAAATTCAAAGGCCTTTACAAACTCCACCAATTCTTTGTGCTGCGTGTCGGTTTCACCAGGAAAGCCGCTGATGAATGTCGTGCGAATACTGATGCCGGGAATCCACTTGCGCAGCTTTTCCAGCAATGTTGTTATCTGCCGCCGGGACGTTTTGCGCCGCATGGTATGCAGAATATCATCGTTAATATGTTGCAGGGGCATATCGATATACTTGACCCATCGTCCCGCATCGGCCAGGGCTTTGATCATGTCATCGGTGAAACAACTGGGGTAGGCGTACATCAGGCGAATCCAGCCGGCACCGTCAAGTTTATCCAGTGCTTTAATCAGACCGGTCAAGCCTTCGCCGGGCGCATCATAACCAATATCCGTGCCGTAACTTGTGGTATCCTGCCCGATAAGATTGAGTTCAAAAGCGCCGTCCGCGATCAGTTCGCGTGCTTCATTCACAATATCCGCAAGTGGTTTACTTCGCATGCGGCCGCGGATACTGGGAATTGTGCAAAATGTGCACCCCTGATTGCACCCTTCGGAAATACGCAAATAGCCGTAATGGCGAGGCGTCAGACGCAAACGGCCCGCATCGGATTCAAAATAACCGACCTTGCTGCGGTCATGGCGATGAATCATCTGCGTTACCGGATGAAACGTTCCCATATCCGCGTCGGTGGCTTCGGCGGTTGATCCGCGCACCGCGGTAACAATATTTTCGCGATCAAATACGCCCACCAGTGCGTCTATTCCCGGCGCTTCATCCAATAACTGGGAGCGCTGGCGCTGCACCAGACATCCCGCGACAATCACACGCTTTTGCCGCCCTCTTTTTTGCGCTCTAATTTTCTCATCCATTGCCTCGTTAATAACTTCTAACGCCTCGGTCTTGCTGGCCTCCAGAAAACCGCAAGTGTTAATCACAATGGCATCGGCGGCCGCGTGATCATCGGTGATGGCGATGCCATCGGCGGCCAAGAGTCCCAACATGCGCTCGCTGTCTATGAGATTTTTAGGGCAGCCTAAAGAAACCAGCGCCACCCGCCTTACCGGCGGCGGCAATTTGGTGCTTGCGGTTATTTTATTTCGTCCAGCCATCGTGTTATCACATTATCCATAATCAGGAAAATCAGCCTAACTGCGAATGCTGAACAATAGCAGAAATCAGGCGGAATAACCAGTGGAACAATGGATGAACGCGATTCTCTGCGTGACAATATCTTTGGGCAATTGTCGGATTGCGGCATGACCGTCCGTTTATCAAACACCAAGGCTTTGCAGATATTCCACAACCAGCCGCACCCCAAACCCGGAGGCATTATCACCAATCCACCAGCGATCGTCGCTTTTCGGATGGGACACGCCGGCAATGTCCAGATGGGCCCAGGGAACGCCTTCCGCGACAAATTCCTTTAGAAACATTCCCCCTTGAATGGGATGGGCTTCACGCCCGCCGCTGTTAACCATATCCGCATGTGGGCTATCCAGCAATTTGCGATATGCCTTGTCCAAAGGCAGCCGCCAGAGTCGTTCTCCCGTTGCCTGTCCGGCGGTTGTCAGTTGCGTTGCCAACTGATCATCACCCGCCATGAGCCCGGCAAACACGCCCCCCAGCGCGACGATCACACCACCGGTCAATGTGGACATTTCAATCAGCGCATCGGGATTGAATTTGTCGCAGGCGTAGGCGATGGCGTCGGCAAGAATCAGCCGTCCTTCGGCATCGGTGTTGGTCACATCGACGGTTTTACCATTGTACATGCGAAGTATATCACCGGGCCGGTAGGCACGCGAGTCAAGGGTATTTTCGGCTGTCGGTATCAGCCCGATGACATGATGCGACAACTTCAATTGCGCCGTGGCTTGCATAATGCCCAGAACGGCCATGCCGCCGCATTTGTCGTATTTCATCGCGCCCATATCCGCGGCGGGCTTAATGGATATGCCACCGGTATCAAAGGTCACGGCCTTTCCAACCACGGCGATGGTTTTCGCGGTTTGTCCCTTTGATACGCGCGGATGATACTCCATGATAATCAGGGCGGGCGGGGAATCGCTGCCGGCCCCCACCGCACACAAGCCGCCCATACCCATTTTTTCCGCGGCTTTCGCGTCAATAACTGAAAATTTCAGCGTATTGTCAGCAGCGATCTTTCGTGCGATGGCGGTCAATGACCCAGGCTGAATCATGTTGCCCGGGTGGCAGGCCACGGTGCGGGCCAGATTCGCGGCGGCGGCGATGACCGACTTTTCCGCCACCATACTTTTAACGCTTTTTGCGGACTCTTCATCCAGACAGACAATGCCCAGCGACAACGGTTTGCCGTTAGCCGCCGCTTTTTTAGATGATTCCACTTTTTTTTCAGTTTTATATGCGGAAAACTTAAAATCTCCCAAAGCGTAGCCCTCGGCCAAGGCTCCCGCCAAACTGGGCCAATTTTTACTCTCAAGCCCGGCGGGATGAAATGTTGCCGCAGTAATCTTGACTTTACGCAGATGGCGAGCCAGCAGCGAACCGGCCCAGCGCATCTGATCATTGGTAAATTCCGAAGTTTTTCCCATTCCAAGCAGTATCAACCGTTGCGTTTCCCCAACGCCATTGGCCTGCATAAGCGTTCCGGCCTTGCCTTCAAATCCATGAAGTTCAATGGCAGATTGAACGGCATCAGCTATATTCAGCGGCAAATGGTCCGCGGCAAAACGCTGCTTGTCACCGTCAAATACAGGAATCGCCAATGCGGCACACTCCCAGGCCGGCTCTGATATCGTGCTGAATATCGGCGGCTTGCCGGCGTGCGCGGTGAGGTTAATTGAACTTATGGATTTTGCCATGTTGTTTTCCCGAATCAAGTAAATGCCGCCCATGCGTTGAAACATTCAACCCATGTGATACATAAACCGCATTGTGCCGCCGGCGTCAGCGTTGTCAAGCCGCAAAATTAATCCCGCATCTTTGCCAACGCATTGATATTCAGCAAACCTTGCCGTATGACCACCAATAAAATTCCCCGCCCATCAGACAGGAGACATTTTACGGGATCATTCACGGGCAATAGTGGAGCACTCTATAGTGGAGCACTCTGCAGAGAAACTCCGCTTTTCATATTGCGGATATTGCTGTTTGTGATTGAAGAACAAATTCCCGTCGGCAAATTTTTGTATCAGGTCATTACCGGTCATTTCGTAGTTAAGACACTCAAAGCCTGTCTCCGAATCATCGATTGATATTGCACGGGCACCGACTCACTGATCCCAACGGCGGGCGAGCCGCCCGCGATCCCAGGATATTGTTCGCCGGTCTTCACTTACCGGACACCGCAACATGTCGATCCGCGAGACTCGGATGATACATCATGCTAAAATGGCTCTGTCCAAGGCGTTTGCCGATGGACATTGAATTGGACACAGGAGTTTACTTCATGCCCATTGGTGTTTTATTTGTGATGGCAACCCCCATCTGGGCAGCCAAAGGGTCCGGCAAGCCCTTCTCCAAAATTGATGGCCGTGAAATATTCATGCGCAGTATTGAGCTATACGCCAACCGCGATCAAGTTCAGCAGCGGCTGTTATGCCTGCTTCCCGATGATTTATCCCGAATTCAGGAAAAATATGGAGCGCATCTTGCTTTTCAGGGCGTTGGGACGGCCGCAGGCGGACCTGATTGGTTTGGGGCGGTACAGCGTGGACTGGAAAAACTCAAACCGGAAATCGATACGGTTATCGTACACGATGCCTGCTGCCCCGCGGTGCCATATCCGGTTCTGGATGCTTTGGAAGAAGCCCTTGGCACAACCGGTGCCGCGGCTCCGGTCGTGCCCCTGGGCGGGGCGACAGTGCGCGTGGAAGGCGGCAAGCTCGGCCAACTTGTAATCGATAAGCGCCTGGAAATCCTGCAGTCACCGCAGATTTTTCGTCGGCCGATTCTGGAAGCCGCGTACGTAAAGCGTTCGAGCGTGGGAAACCAGTGCGTGGATGATGCAACTTTGGTCAAGCTTGGCGGTACGGATGTAACGACCATACCGGGTTGGCGGCTGAACATCCGCATTGATCATGATGAATTAATAAAACTCGGGTCCGACGCAATTAAACATTTGCCCCGCGCGCGCAGCAATGCACCGGTAAGCCCATTTGATGAAGCCCAATGGTAGGTCGCGGGTCGTTTGTGGTCTTTACGTGGTTGAAAATATCGGATATGCGGTACTGAATATTGTCCGTGAGGTTCACGTAATCTCATAGCAGTGGAGTGTTATGGCGCAGCGCGTCGTATTTTTAATTACCGACCTGGATCTGGGGGGCATGCCGCTGATTGTCCGGCGACTTGTGCGTGGTTTGAAGGAATTGGGGCGGTGGGAACCCACGGTTGTAAGCATTAAACCGCCGGGCATTGTCGGTCGCTGGATTCGCCATGAGGGCGTTGAAGTCATCGGCTTAAATGCACGGAATGTTTTCGACGTCAACGCCGTGCGCCGTTGGGTGACAACAATGCAAGCGGTAAACCCCGCCGTGGTTGTAAGTGTACTGGTTCATGCCAACGCGCTGGCGGCTCTGGCGGCTCCCTTTGCCGGACCACGAATTTATTTCCAATCCATTCACACCATCCAACCCGAACCGCACTGGCACTGGCAGCTACAGGGAATTATTTCCCGGCAGTGCCATGGAATCATTACGCCCTCACATGCCGTGCTCGATCGGATCAGCCGGTTTGGACGCTTTCACAACGGCTATGTCATTCCATTTGGCCTGGATTACCAGACATTTGCGGATGCCGAGCCAATACCCGTTGCGGAGCGTCCATGGCCGGCAAACGCAATGGCGGTCGGTTATATTGGCCGCTTTGATCCGGTGAAGCGGCTGGACCTGCTGGTGCGCGAGTTTGCGGAACTGCTGTTGCGCGATTATCGCCGCTGGGGAAAATTGCATCTGGCGTTAATTGGTTACGGCCCGGAAGAAAAGCCGTTGCGGGCCTTGGCCGCCAACCTGGGCGTTGCGTCGCATGTGATATTTCCCGGTGCCACCGCCGAGCCGGCGCGTTGGTACAAGGCGTTGGAGGTACTTTGCATGCCCTCAACAGTGGAGGGATTCGGCATGAATATCATCGAGGCCATGGCCTGCGGAACGCCGGTTGCCGTTTATCGCAGCCCGGCGGTTCAGGAAATTATCACAGATCAGGAAACCGGCCTGCTGATCAATCCGGATATAAAAGGGTCCATGGCCGATGCCATCGCCGAACTGGTGGAAAACAAGGCGTTAGCGGGTAAAATTCGATTGCAAGCGCGGACCATGGTGGCGGATCGATATTCCGCCCAGCGCATGGTTGAAGGATATCAACGCGTCTTAGATCAGGCCGCGGTTGGCGAAGCACATCGTGTGGCCTAATGGCGTGGATGCGGATACACTACAGTTGTTTAAAATGTAGTAATCAGGAGAAAACAAGATGGGTCGTATTATTGCACCGTTCAAACCCACCCGTTCGGCGAGTCCATGGCACGATGTGGACCCGGGCAGCGGCATGCTGCCGTCGGTATTCCAGGCCATCATTGAAATTCCGCTTGGCGCATCGAATAAATATGAAATGGACAAATCAACCGGGCTGCTAAAGCTGGACCGCGTGCTGCATTCCGCGGTTTATTATCCCGCCAATTACGGGTTTCTTCCGCAGACCATGGCCGATGACGGCGATCCGCTGGATGTTCTGGTGCTCGGAGCCGAGCCGGTCTATCCGTTGACCATTGTCGAGGCCCGCGCCATCGGCTTGATGACTATGAAAGATCAGAACGAAATTGACCATAAAGTTATATCCGTGCATGTCAACGATCCGGAATACAGTAGTTACAGCGATGTGCACCAATTGCCGCCGCACAAGCTCTCGGTACTGAAACGCTTTTTCGAAGATTACAAGTCATTGGAAAACAAGCGCGTGGTCGTGGACGATGTGCTGCCGGCGGAATATGCCTTTCCGGTTATTGAACAATCGCTGATGATCTATAAAAAATGGCGCGCCGGAGAAGACGTCAGCCGCATGTTGCATGTGGCCTGAAAACAACTCCTACGGCATCGGCAGATTTTTCAAGTCAATGGGTATCTGCAGGGTTTCCTGGCGGGTGAATACATTCATTTGGAACTCCGCCGGCTTGCCGCCCATCACGTTAACCGTGTACGTCATGCCCTGCGGGAAGCCGCCGCCGCCACTCCAGCCGCCGGGTTGCAGTGTTCGGCCGCCGGCGGTCAAAATTGTGCCACTGTTCATTTGATCGAGTTGATTCATAATATTCTGTCGGGCTGAATTGGGATTAAAGGGCCCCGGTGGCTGCGAGATCGTATACGTAAATTGCCACATCGCATTCCGCCCCGGTGCCGCCGGCTGCATCTTGAGGTTGCTTACCGACACCTTGATACCATCAACGGACGCACTGGCAACACCTTTGGATTTGAATTTCAAGGTCAGCGATTTTTTGTGCAGTGAGATAATCAGGGGAATATAACCCTTCAATTCGGAAATCCTGGTGCCGGGGTTATGCGGCGGCCATTGCAGGGCGATGTTGAAATTAGTCACGCCGCCCATTTGATTTCCGTACCACATGTTGCCCGGAGTAGCGGTTAATAGAGAATTACCGTGATTATCCACCGCCTTGGTTACCACGGCCTGCTGTGTTTGAATGGGCCCCAGCTTTCCCGGTATCGACAATAAAGCAGCCTGAATATTAAATGTTTCCGTTGTGGACGGCCCGGACGACATGAAATTCACATCGCGGCTGTAGTTAATGCTTTGCGGTGCAATGGCGAAGGCTCCTGCCATATCCACGACATGCCCCTTGCCCAGTACGCCATTTAATATCAGCGTCATCTGCGTTGGATTGCCATAATAGCCGGGCGATGGTGATATGCCTGTCATGGTGGCAAGCTTCTGCATGACTTGCCAGAACGGCACGGCATGGGCGTGAATAGTCACCCTTGGCATGACACCCTGATTGATAAAATTGGGGCTTGTGCCCGCCTGCCGACATACGCTTTCAAATGCCTGCCGGGCGGAAATGTCCTTGGCGTCCAGCGTTATCAATGGCCCGCGCAAAAGATCGGCATGGGCTATTTTATCCATATCCTCACGCAGCAGATGCCGCATTTCCGGAGTGGTCAGGCCCGCCAGGGCTTTTTTCATTTCCGGAACCGCCGCATCACCTGCGGCCAGTAATTTTTTCGCGGCCAAATGACGCACGGAATAGTGATCACTGGCCAATTGCATTATCCATCGGTGAATCTGCTTTGGGCCGGTCTTTGCCTCGGTGGACACCGTCGCCGCCGGTACCATAGTTGCCGCGTTTACCGCCGGCTGATCATGGACACTCCATGCCACTGCCGCCGATGCCAGAGTCAAAGCCTTCAATAATCCGTTGCCTGAATTGGCCCACTTACGATATTTCTGCCAGGTCATCAGATGCACTCCTGCGAAGAATTCGCTGAATCAATTCCCTATAATGCCAATTGCGGAAAAGCATTTTTCGTGATAATAATCCGCACGGAACAATGTGGCAATGCGGTGTGTAACAATCTTGCAATCCGCAATTTCATCAGACAACTTCTTGACACCGCGTTAAAATCCTCATAACCTACAAATTAGATCAGATTACAGGAGATTGGCATGGCTAAGCTTTTCGCGGACATCACTAAAACAATCGGAAATACTCCGCTGGTGCGCATTAATCGTCTCGTACCGGCCGGGCAGGGAATCGTTTATGCCAAGTGCGAATTTTTTAATCCGCTTTCGAGCGTGAAAGATCGTATTGGCGCGGCGATGATTGACGCGGCGGAAAAGGCGGGGCAAATCAATAAGGACACGCATATTATGGAAGCCACCAGCGGCAACACGGGCATTGCCCTGGCTTTTGTGTGCGCCGCGAAAGGGTATAAGCTCACGCTGTATATGCCCGAAAGCATGTCCCTGGAGCGCCGCAAATTGCTGCGGATCATGGGGGCGAATCTGGTACTTACCCCGGCCGCGGAAGGCATGCCGGGGGCGATTCGCCGCTGCAATGAGGCCGCCGCTGCGGATAAGAATTCGGTCATTGCACGGCAGTTTGATAATCCCGCTAATGTTGAAATTCACCAGAAAACCACCGCAGAAGAAATCTGGAACGATACCGACGGAAAGGTGGACTGCCTGGTTTCGGCGGTGGGTACCGGGGGCACCATCAGCGGAGTAGCCGGAGTTATTAAGAAGCGCAACCCGAACTTCAAAGCCATCGCCGTTGAACCAACCAATTCGCCGGTTATTACACAGTGCAAGGCGGGACAACCGCTGAAGCCCGGCCCGCACAAAATTCAGGGAGCCGG
Organism: Planctomycetota bacterium; assembly: GCA_021799715.1. The sequence continues at coordinate 14,581 of JAJYZY010000039.1, forward strand.
TGCCGGTTTTATTCCTAAAAATTTAAACGTTGATCTGGTGGATGAAGTCATACAAGTCACGAATGAAGACGCTTTTGAGTGGGCCCGCCGACTGGCGCGCGAGGAAGGCATTCTGGCCGGGATCAGTTCCGGCGCCAACATGTGGGCCGCAGCGCAGGTGGCCGCGCGTCCGGAAATGAAAGGCAAAATCATTGTCGCGGTCATGTGCTCCACAGGTGAGCGTTACATCAGCACCGCGATGTATGAAGGCCTGGATGTTTAGCGATTTGTAGCCCGGTACCAGTTACCAGTTCCAGGCACCTTGGCGGGCATCAATCAATTTGCGGCGGGCGTCTTCGGCTTCACGGAAGTGCTTTTGGATTTGCAGTATTTCCGCCTCACGGGCCAGAAAAGCCTCCACCACGCGCGGACCAAATTGTTTTCCGGATTCACTAAGAATCACCCCGCAGGCGTGTTGATGGCTTTGCGCGGCTTTATACACCCGGCGGGACGTAATGGCGTCATATACATCCGCCAGAGCCATGATTCGCCCCGCCCATGGAATCTGCTCGCCCCGCAGCCCGCGCGGATAGCCGCTGCCGTCATAACGTTCATGATGTGTGGCCGCTATATCCCGTGCCATTTCGAGGAACTCCGCCCCCGGATAACTTTGCAATACTTCGTCGAGCGTGGCGGCTCCGATGGCCGAGTGGCGTTTCATAATTTCATATTCATCCGCGGTGAGCTTTCCCGGCTTAAGTAAAATGGCGTCGGGGATGGCGACTTTTCCAATATCATGCAGCGGGCTGGTGTCATAAAGCATCCGGACAAAATCCGCGTGGATGACATGTGTTAATTCCGGCCTTTTCGCCAATTGTTCGGCAATGAGTTTTACATAATTGCGCGTGCGTTCAAGGTGCATGCCGGTTTCCTGATCCCGTGATTCCGCCAGACGCGCCAGCGCGAAGATCGTCACATCCCGCGTTTCCAGTGATAGCGCCCTTTCCCCTGCTTTAATGCGGGCGGCAAGCTCGCCGGTGTCGAACGGCTTGGCCATAAAATCATCCGCCCCGGCGGCGATTCCCTCCGCCACGTCCACTGGATCGTCACGCGAACTTAACATTATTATATATACATATCTACTTAGTTTTCGATTGCGAATCGCCCGGCACAATTCGATGCCATCCATGGACTCCATCATCCAGTCCGTAATAACCATGCGAATGGGAAGTTGTGACAGGCATTCAATGGCGTTTGCCCCGCTGGTAGTGGTGACAACATCATGGCCGAATCGGGCCAGCGCCTTCTGGATCATTTCCAGGGCAATCGGATCATCATCGACCGCAAGTATCTTCATACCATCAAGCTCCTTCATCCGAGGCGGGGTTGCCGTTCGACGCCTTACGCATGGCCAGATACTCCATACATCGGTTCATTTCCTGTTGAACTTTTTCCCACGCGGCCCGGGCATGAATTGATTCGCCGCGATCACGGCAGATAACCTCGAGTTCCCTGGCGGCCTGCCGCAATGCCTCGGCAAAAAGGCACGCCGCCGTGCCTTTAATGGCGTGGGCGGAACGCCGGGCGAGGTCCCAGTCCAATTTGTTCATGCGATCATTGAGTTCGGCGAGTTGTCGGCTTCCCTGTCCGATAAATTGTTCCAACACGCGCTCGACCATGGTGTAGTCCCCGGCAAAATAATCCCCCAATCGTTTCATATCAAACGGAGTCGCTGTTATGGCCATATCCACGCACGGAGCACCGATCCGACTTGCGGACGGAAGCGACGGGGAATCGGCGAGGCTTTTGGCGCCGGGATTGGCAATGAGAGATTCAATGGCCTTCACCAACTGATTGCGATCGAGAGGCTTGGTTAGAAAGGCGTCCATGCCGGCGGCAAGGGAATTTTGACGATCCAATCCTGTGGCATTTGCGGTCAGGGCAATGACCGCGATGCGCGCATTGCCCTGATCGCTTAGAACCAGACCATCCGACTCCAGCAGGCGAATTTTCCGCGCCGCTTCAAAGCCATCCATGATCGGCATCACACAATCCATCAATACCAGCGAATAACGTTTTTTTTGCAGAGCTTCAATACATTCCCGTCCGTTGCTGACAACATCACATTGCAGTTTTAACCCCGCCAGCACCTCGCGTATGACATATTGATTGATCGCATTGTCTTCCGCCACCAGCACTTTCAATCCGTGATAACCATCGGGTAATTGAATTTTAGTCTGCGCCTGGCGCACCGGCGGGATGACCTCCTGAGCATTGGCGGAAACCAGCCGCATGAGAAGATCAAACAACTGCGACTGTCGAACCGGTTTGCCCAATACACCACTTAGCGCGGAAGCACGCTGCATTTCGCCACTGATGTGCATATCCGCCCTGGCCAGCGCGACAATGTGCGGTGCCCGCATGTCCAACCGTGAGTGAATAAGCCGGGAAATTTCCAGCGCATCAAGTTGCGGCGGCTGATGTTCCACAAACAGCACATCGAACGCACCATGCCGGGTATCCCGCAACAACTCCAGACACTGCTCGACCGACGTCGCCGCCTCCACGCCAATTTGCCAATATTGTAATTGACGCTGAAGCTTGTCCCGGCGGATGGCGCTGGCCATCAACAGCAAGACCCGCTGGTGGCGCAAAGCCTCCGGAATGGCATCCGCATCGAGCCATACGGGCTTTCGACGCTCCAGCGGAACAGCAAACCAGAAGGTGCTGCCTTTATTTACTTGACTTTCAAATTCAATTTTCCCACCCATAAGCTCCACCAATTGCCGGCTTATCGCCAAACCCAACCCGGTGCCGCCATATACTTTTTCTCCGGAATGATGTACCTGCGTGAAAGCTGTAAAAAGCTTACGGGCCGCATCCGGCGCAATGCCCACGCCCGTGTCATGCACTTCAAACCGCGCCAAAATCCTTCCCGGAACAATATCAACCGTGGAAACTTTTACCCACACTTCACCCTTATCCGTAAATTTAATCGCATTACTGATCAGGTTCATGAGCACCTGCCGCAACCGCACCGGATCACCCCGCACCAGAGATGGAATATCCGGAGCAATGTCATAGCCAAGCTCCAATTTTTTCCGCATGGCCGTTGAAAGCATGAGATATACCGTGTCTTCGGCGCAAGCTCGCAGATCGAAATCAACTGAATCAAGTTCCATTCGACCGGCTTCAATTTTTGAGAAATCAAGAATATCCGTTATCACCGCCAGCAGGGCGTCGGCGCTGGTTCGCGCCACCTGCGTGTAGCCGCGCTGCTGGCCGTCCAAGGGTGTCTCCGCCAGCAGTTCCATCATGGAGATCACACCATTAAGCGGCGTGCGGATTTCATGGCTCATGTTGGCGAGAAATTGGGACTTGGCCTGTGCTGCCTCCCGGGCCGCCGTGTTGGCCGCCGTCAGTTCCGTTTTTGTCTGTTCCAGGCGCAGCATGGATTGCTGCCGCTGTGCGTCCAAGCGATCCATGAAAATTGCCGCCGCCCAAATCAATGCGCCAATGAGCACAATCTGCAACACCACGGCTGTGGCCGCGGATGCGGGCATTCCCGCAATATGCAGGCGATATTCGCAGAATATCCGCAACCAACCCAGGAATACCGGCAAAATAATCAGCGGCGGCAGAAGCCATCGCAAGACCATTCCGCCGGGACCACTTTTCATCAACTGTCGGGTGATCGGAAGTTGTTCATCCAGTGCCAAAATGGCCGCCAGCAACAGCAGCAAGCATACCGCGGTGTGCATGGCGGTGGGAATGTATTGCCCACGGGCGTGGGTGTTGTAAATAGTGAATAGATAATTGGCCAGACCATACAACCCCGTTAACAGCAGTCCAACCGCGGCGGTGCCGGTAAGCCGCCGCATCGGTTCTTTTCGCCATAACACGCTGACAACACCCACACCGCCAAACAGCAATCCCAAGGCGGTATCAGGGGCCATGCGATTCGGCGCAAACGGTACGGTGACAAGTTCGCGGGTGAATAAAATGGAGTCAATGCGCAGGTTTCCCGCGCCCAAATAGGCCGCCAATCGCAGGATGGCCGCAAGCGCCACCATGCATCCGATCACGGTTATTTCTATTTTATTTGCTGTAGTGGTTTCAGAATTCAAGGCGAGAAATCCGGTTGCCAGCGCCAGGAGAAAAAAGCAAATGGCCACCGCCGGATTCATCGGAATCATGCCCGGCAAAAGACTGGTCAGCACAAGAATATTTGAAGACCATCCGGCGAGAACCAACATACTAATCGCGCAGAGCAACCCGCTGGCCCAAATACTGATCCATTGCAGACGTGTGCGGGCCTTGTTTTGCAAGTCCATCATCCAGCGTCTCCATTTGTCCCTGGCCATCAGTTACCATTGCGGAGCGCCAATACATCCCGCGCTATAGCCGCTGCAAACCGATGGAGCGATCGGAGTTCTCGCATGATCTTTCAAGGAGGGTTGCAGTTTTTCGAAAGACCGTCGCGAACCGAATCGCATGACAACCGGTAATTATACGCATAACGGAATAACAATTGCCAGAAAAAATATTTCAGATTGTCGAAATATTTTTTATCCGGGAATTGGAGACGACCGGGATCGAACCGGCAACCCCTGCCTTGCAAAGGCAGTGCTCTCCCAATTGAGCTACGTCCCCTTTAAGCTCCATCCTACCAAACGCCAACGCCAAGGCAAGGCCCGTGCGTGTACTGTTTCAATAGAAATGTCACGGGTACTCGTTTCAATAGAAGTGTCACCCCTTGGGGCGAAGTCAAGCCCGCGCAGCGTAGGGGCGGCGAGC
>JAJYZY010000180.1 GCA_021799715.1 Planctomycetota bacterium
AAGCTTGTCCAAATGCGCAAACCGCCCGTCCGTCGCCCGCAGAGGTTCCGGAATCCATCTTTGTACCGCATGATAATTGGTGGCCAGAATAATAGCGTCGGCGTTAAGAGTTTCGCCGGTTTGCAGGGTGACACCGGTCGCTTGCCCCCCGGCAAACATGATTTCCGAAACGCGCGTGCCCAGGCGCACATCCGCGCAGGGCCGATGGGAATATAACTCCTCCAAGGCACACCCCGGCAGACCCACCACGTACCCATGCTGGTTCAGCAGCATGGCATCCTGAAAAACTTGGATCGCATATTTGCAACTGGCGCGCCGCGTCTCTTCGTTGAGGGCACTGATTAAAACCGGATCATAAAACCGCTGAATCACCCGGTCGCTTTGGCGATGCTCGGTCAGCCATTGGCCAAAGGTTTGTCCGTCAAGCTTTTCCCGGCCGGCCTTTCCCATTCGCAGCATCGCCAGCATGGCGGTTATAACCTGCTTGCGCTCCGGAAGTGTCAAAGCGCTAAATCCCAGCATCGCCGGCCCAAGATGCAAAGGTGCGGGAAGACCGGAAACGCCCCAAAGATCAAACCGCCGGCCGCGGGAATCAAGAAAATGCACCCGCCGATGATACTCAATGCGGTCGGCGACATTCAGGCGTGTATATAAATCCCGCAAATTCGTGCAGCAGCCCAGCAGCACATGCTGGCAATTATCCAGGAGCTGATCAGTTTCCGGGTCTTCAAAGGAACTGGCCCGGCCCCCAAGTTCCCGTCGCGCTTCCAGCAATGTCACACAATAACCGCAGGAATCCGCCGCCGCCGCCGCCGCAATTCCCGCCAATCCGCCGCCGACAATCAGGACGCGCGGTCCAGACTTCTGATTTCCATGATGAGGATTATTTACCGACAAAGTGTTATCCCGTAAGGGTTGTTAAAAAGCGGCCTGCCGCCCCGGTGCCGGGCAGGCGCGTTGATTCTTCACTCACGATTTTTCCGCTCTGCGGCACCGCAGGGCGATCCATGCTTTTTCCACGGCACCCAGTCGTACGCGGCCGCGCAGCACCTGCTGGGGGTGCCGTGCGATTTTACGCAAAATGCCATGGTAAATGGCGGTCATCGCGGTTAACGCCGCAACATTTCCCGGCGTTATGCGCTGGTCCAACGGTGCCGATCTGGCAAATAACCGCTCAGCCAGGGCAATATGGTGCTGCATGAGCGCCTGAAAGCCCGCTGTGGCTTTTCCCGCCATCAGATCATCACTGGTAACGCCGTAGCTTAGCATCTGTTCTTTCGGAAAATAAATGCGGTTTCTACCGGCATCTTCCTTAACATCCCGCAGAATATTGGTTAATTGAAATGCCATGCCCCGGTCCACCGCCAAAGCCTCAGTTTCGGCACCGCCGGTAAAACCCCATATCTGAATACTTGCCACGCCCACCACACCTGCCACGCGATAGCAATATTGTTGCAGGTCGGCCTCATTTTCCGGCTGATGGAATTCCAGATCCTGCTGTTGGCCGTCGATCATATCGTCAAACAGCGCAGGCGTAATAGCATGGCGATGCACGCAGTGCGTAAACGCGGCCCATCCGGGCCAAGCCGGGCTTTCCAGCGCGGGTTGGGCGTGTCCGGAAATCGCGGTGTGGGTTAATGTGCGGAATTGCTCCAATAATTCCCGGCGCTGCGCTAACGGCAGATCGGCGGAATCATCGGCCAGATCATCCGCCCGCCGCATCCACGCATACAGCGCAAACATGCTGGACTTTGCCGGTTCCGGCAGCAAGCGTAATCCATAATAAAAATTTCTTGCCTGCTGCCGCGTCACTTGGCGGCAATAGTCGCTTGAGGCTTGGAAATCGGGTGTTTGCGCAACGCCCAGCATGGTGGTGCTCATTTGCCGCCTCCGGAAAAGGCCGCCAGCGCCCCGGCCGAAACCGCGCGTACCATCAGGCTTAATTTTTGAGTTTTACTTAGCGCCGGGCGACGTGAGAGCGTGTCATAGTTCTGCTGACGAATGGCCGCGAGAACGGCTTGGCCTCCCCGGCTGAATAGGGAAATCTGTGAGCGCAACTGCCGATGAATCAGCGGCAACAGCGCCAGGCCTTCGTCAAACAACGCCTGGCAGCGATCCACTTCAAATTTCAGCAACGCGCGATAATTATCATCGCATCGGCCATCACGAATCTGTTGTTCATCCACAGAGAATTTTCGCATAGATTCCGCGGGCAGATAAATGCGGTCGCGCTGGAGAATATCTCTGCGCACATCCTGCCAGAAATTGGCCAGTTGCAAGGCGGTGCAGGTTTTATCGGATAGCACTTGCCGCTGCTGGTCCCGATAACCGGCCAGATACAACACCAGCCGGCCGACAGGATCAGCGCTGCGGGTGCAGTAATCCACAACTTGGGAAAAGCTTTCGTAACGGTTTATTCGTTGATCCTGTTCAAAGGCGCTAATTAAATCCAGAAAGGGCTGCCGGGGGATATCATGCTTTTGAATGGTTTCAGATAACGCGGTAAAAACCGCCGTTTGGGTTTTGCCGCTGTAGCACGCCTCCGTCTGGCGGCGAAAATCCGCCAGATATTGTATCGCTAATTCAGGATTGCCAACTTCATCACCCAAATCGTCGGCGGTGCGGCAAAAAGCGTAAATATTGCAGAAATCCTGGCGTAGAGCCTTGGGCACCAGATGGGAAACCACGGTGAAGTTCTCGTAATGTTCATGCGCCAGCCGCCAGGTATAGCGTCGTGCCTGCGCCACATCGGTCATGGGAGCAAAGGCCCAATGGACGGTTGCCGGGGGCGTGCTGGATGCGTCAATGGTCATATCCCGCATATCTCGTAAAGCTGAATCTAATGCGTGCGCGGAAATAATTCCATCCTTCATATTCCACAAACGCGGAAGTCAACGCGGCCTCGCCGGGGCCGCCGGATCCTTTCGGAGCATCGCCAACAAGCCATGCTTTATGGTAATATAACCGCTTGGCGGGCCTGTTGTCCCGTACGCGAAATATCACCCTTGGGGGCAAGGGGGGCGCAGCGGATGCGCCGCGCGAATATAAAGACGCCGGGCCTTTGACATTGCACCAGGAATTCGGAGTATCTGCATGAAAATTATCCTAGCTAATCCACGCGGTTTTTGCGCGGGCGTGAATATGGCCATTGAGTGTGTCGAGCGAATGCTCAAGCTTAAAGGTGCTCCAATTTACGTTTACCATGAAATCGTGCATAACCTGCACGTTGTGGAGCGCTTCACCCGCCAGGGGGCGGTGTTTGTTAATTCCATTGATGAAGTGCCCGAAGGTTCCACCGTTGTGTACAGTGCCCATGGCGTGTCGCCGGAAGTGCGCCGCCGCGCCGCCGAACGCCGCTTAATTCAAGTGGATGCCACGTGTCCGCTGGTTACCAAGGTGCATAACGAGGCCATCCGTTATGCCAAACAGAAATTCACCATTGTTCTTATTGGTCATGCGGATCACGATGAAGTTGTCGGAACGCTGGGCGAAGCACCCGATGCGATCAGCATTGTGGAAAGCGCCGAAGATGTTCATCGGCTGGAAATCCCTGATGATCACCGCGTGGCGTATCTGACCCAAACCACACTTAGCCTGGATGACGCCGCGCGAATTATTGCCGAATTGAAGAAAAAATTTCCCCGCATTCAGGCTCCCCCGAAGGACGATATCTGCTACGCCACAACCAACCGTCAGGCAGCGGTGCAAAAACTTGCTCCGGATTGCGAGCTGGTGCTGGTGGTGGGAAGCCAGAACAGCTCGAATTCCAAGCGACTGGTCGAGATGGCCGAAAACCGCGGCACACCATCATATCTTGTCGATGACGCTTCGCATGTGGATCATGCCTGGTTTAACGGAATTAATGTTGTCCTGATTACGGCCGGGGCCTCGGCTCCGGAAGATCTGGTGCAGGAAATTGTCGATGTGCTCAAAGTGCGATATGGGGCCACCGTGGAATCCCGCCATGTCACGGAAGAAGACATGCACTTTGAATTACCGCTGTCATTACGCAAGCTCGAAGAGCAACACACCGCCGCGGCGGCTGCGCACTGACGCGACAAGCAAAAGAACGGCCCGGCCCGTAAAAACGGAATATGTCGCCGCCGCAAACTCAAATTCGTGGAAGGTTTATCGGCGTTGTGCCGATAAAATAACAGCGGGGGAAGCCCGATAGGCTTTTCCCGTGGCACGATGGCAGTTGGCAGGCGATGCATTGAAGGTTGTCGGACATGAATTTTCTGCGTAGATTCCCTCTGCTGGCCTATATGCTGGTGTTTCTAAGCCTGCTGGCCTTCAATTATGCGGCGGAAAA
>JAJYZY010000040.1 GCA_021799715.1 Planctomycetota bacterium
CGGAGCGACGATCAGTCGGGGGCCGTCGACTGTAATCTGCACCTGATCGCCAACATGCAATCCAACGAGGTCCATGATGGTGTTATCCAACGGCAACGCGCTGCCGTTGCCTACTTTCCGGATGGTTTTAATTAATGGCATAATCTGACTCCTGACACAGTAACACACCTGATAGCATTACATTGTAATAACATGGGAAGGGAAAAGCAACTTTGCTTCGCTATTTCCGGCCGGCGGATTGGGGCGGCGCATCATGCGAAAATGCTTCAAGCACATCGGCGAAAATGGTGTCGGAAACGGCGATTCCCGCTTCGCTAAGCGCAATGCCGTTTTCGTCTACGGTTAATAGCCCCATGGAATGGTATCGTTGCACCAGCCTGTTGAGAATGGTCTTGGCGTCCACGCCGGTGCGCAGCTTAAATTCCTGAAGATTGATTCCTTCCGTGAGCCGCAATTGCAGAATTGCCAGTTCGCCCCAGCGCGATGCGCCGGTAAGGTGTTCAATTTCCGTTATCGGCACGACGGGTGCGGAGGTATTGAGCGCATCGATATAGCGCGTCAGGCTGGGTACATTTTTCCACCGGAAGCCGGAATGATAGCCCGCCGCGGACGGTCCCACGGCCAGATGATTCCGCGCCTGCCAGTAATGAATATTGTGCCGACACGCTTTTCCGGGCAAAGCGTAATTGGAAATTTCGTAACGCGCAAATCCCGCGTCGGCCAGACGGGCGCGGGTATGGGCGAGCATGGCGATTTCGAGTTCATCGGCGGCGGGTGTGAATTCACCGCGCTTCATGCGGGCGGTCAGCAGCGTGTTAGGCTCATACATCAGTCCATAGCATGACAGATGGGTGGTGTTGAGTTCAATGGCGCGGCTCAAATTGTGATCCCACTGCGCCAGGGTCTGCCCCGGAATGCCGAAGATCAGATCCAGATTGATATTGTCTATTCCCGCGGCCCGGGCAACATCCATCGCAATTGGGACACTCTCCGGGTCGTGATCGCGCTGCAGCACGGCGAGTTCGGCGGCGGAAAAACTCTGCGCTCCAAAACTGATTCGATTGACGCCGCCATCGCGCAGGACTTTGGCGCGCCGGGTGTCGAAGGTATTGGGGTTGGCTTCCACGGTGAATTCAATGAGGCGATCGGTGTGGATGGCGGCGTTGACGTGATCCATGAGTCGTGCCAGGGCATCCGGTGGCAACAGAGTTGGTGTGCCGCCGCCGATAAAAATGGTTTCCGGAACCGCCCGTCCGAAGTGCGCGACGTGCAGGGTAAATTCTTTTTCCATGGCATTGAGGAATGCCTCGGTTTGATCCAGGTGGCCGGCAAGAGAGAAAAAATCGCAATAATGACATTTGCTGGTACAAAACGGAATATGCACATAAAGTGCTTCAATCTTTGAATTTACGTCAAATTCGGATGTTTCGGGCAAGGCAAAAAAGCCGTTTTCGGTACGTTCCGCCGCCTGGCGCAACGGCAATTCAAAGATTTTGGGACGTCGACTATCGTTTTTGCCTTCAACTTCGGATATAATTTTGTCATGCTGCATGGCATTGTGGCCGATAAATTCTCTTAGTTTAGCATAAATCTCCAGTAATGGGATAGTGCAGAAACGGAGGCCGCTGATGGATTTAGTTCTGGTGATATTCAAAGAGGATGGACAGCGGCGGGAATTCTCCCTGCTGAAAGAACGGACATCCATTGGAAGATCCGATGAATCGGATCTGCAGATACCCCTTCCGACGGTATCGCGCAACCATTGTGAAATCGTGATACAGGACAACACCCCGATTCTCAAAGATATTGAAAGCTCCAACGGCACGTATCAAAATAACCAGCGCATCACCGCATCGCAGACACTCGTGGCCGGCGATCACATACGCGTCGGTCCGGTGACATTTACAGTGGTTATTGATGGCGAACCACACCAGATCAAGCCGATACGCACCATACTTGGTGATATGGGCATGGAGCCGGTGCAAGATCATTCCATAACCGAAACCGGTGAAACAGTTGATGTTGCGCCCGAGGGCGACATCCCGGTCGCCCATCCCATTGAAGACGAAGTGAGTCTTGATGACGATGACGATGACAGCGACCCGCTCAAGGCGCTGGAAAATCTGAATTCCCAGCAATCCCGCCAATGATAGTGCGCGGAACCTTCTGGGGCCTGTCACAAAAAGACAATGGGGCATATCGACACGCCGCCATGTGCTGTTATGCTCATGGCACGCCGATGCGATTGCCTTAAATTGACGATCGGAACGCGCGTCAACACTTTTCACTGATTTTCCCGGCACGCCCCATTTACTTCATGCCGACATCTGGCAAAGTAACAATAATGCTTCCCATACGCCTTTGATATTGAACCCCGCGGCTTATGCTCCTATTATGGCGGAAGTTGATGAAGCCCTGATATCCGCGCCGAAGATATTGGCTGCGGGAGGAATTGTGTCATGACCCGGAATGTTACCCAGCGGATTTATTGTGATAATGCCGCCACCAGTTTTCCCAAGCCGCCGCAGGTTCTCAAAGCGATGGTGAATTACGCGGAAAATATTGGCGCATCGGCGGGACGCGGCGCGTATGCCGAAGCGCGGGAATCCGCGGCAGTCATTCGCGCCTGCCGCCGCCGCCTCAATGAGTTGTTTAACGGAGAAAATCCGGACCATTTCATTTTCACATTAAATTGTTCCGACGCGTTGAACATGGTCATTCACGGCTTATTGAAGCCCGGCGATCATGCCATCTGCATCGCGATGGATCATAACAGCATTCTCCGCCCACTGAATGAATGGACCGCCCGCGGTACGATTTCCCATACCCGCGTGGCGGCACAGGCGGGGACCGGATTGGTAAATCCCGCGGACATTCGCGCTGCGATTACACCGGCCACCCGATTGATTGCCGTCGGGCACGGCAGCAATGTCACCGGCACCGTGCAGCATATCCGGGAAATTGGTAAAGTCGCCCGCGCTTCCGGTGTGCCGTTTCTGGTGGACGCGGCACAAACAGCCGGACATCTGCCGATCGATGTGCGGACGGACTGCATCGATTTTCTGGCTTGTCCGGGCCATAAAGGCTTATTAGGCCCGCTGGGCACCGGCGTATTGTATATTCGCCCCGGTATGGAGCGGCATTTACGCACCATTCGCGAGGGGGGCACGGGTTCCGTCAGTGAACGTGATTCGCAGCCGGAGTTTATGCCTGATCGCTTTGAACCCGGATCGCACAATGCCATCGGTATTGCGGGACTTTCGGAAGGCATACAATGGATTCTCGATCAGGGAATAAACACCCTGGCCGGGCATCAACGCGCCATGTGCGAGGCATTTATCGCGGGCATATCCGGTGTGCTCGGGCTGGAATATTTTGGTCCGCGGTCCGTAGAAGACCGTGTGGGCGTTTTCAGTGTGCGGCTTGCCGATGTAGACCCGCTGGAACTGGCCAATGAACTGGAGAAGGAATTTGGCATTCTCACCCGTCCCGGTTTACATTGTGCACCCTTGGCGCACCAGACCATCGGCACCGATCAAAGCGTAACGCCGGGCGGAATCGCCGGAACAACACGCCTGAGCTTCGGCACCTTTAACACCGTTGAACAAGTGAAATTCGTCACCGAATCCCTGGCCGCCCTGGCCGCACGCCACAAGGCGCAATCATCCGCGCCGAACAGGCCCCAATGTGTTCCCGCGCATGCATGATTCAAGGCCGGTATGTTCTCCCCGGATCACGTGGGCGCACAACCATTCGCGGCTTCCGGGCGGTATCGCAAAGCCTTTTTTTCTCGCAGGAAGCGGCGACTAATCGGGTATAAGGCGAGGCTAAACTGCTCGGACAATATTGCTTTGCGCGCCGGGCATCCATGCGGATAGATTCGCGTCGTCCAAGCGTCACTAATTACCGCGCCCGGTTTTACAACGTTGGGATACGACCACATCCGGCGTTTTGGTAAATATGCGGCTATCACGCTCCCGGCAACGGCTTGACACGTGTTAGCATTTTGTTAGCATTGTTGATGTTTTGGAGGAGCCGTGATGTCGAAGCCACCAGAGGGAGTCATTTGGGAAGCACCGGAGCATACTCTGGCAAAAATTGCCATTCTGCGCGCCTATCTTCAAGCGTGGTTTACAATTCTCGGCAAAACTGTTCCACGAGATATGCTTTACATTGATGGTTTTGCGGGGCCGGGAAGTTACGCCGGCGATAGGGATGGTTCTCCAATCGTTGCGGTAAAGGCGGCGCATGCCGCCCACGGGTTCGCTGGGAAGGACTGGCGGGCCAAAACGATTCGGATGGTCTTTGTCGAAAGTGATAAACAGCGATTCGAAACGCTAAGAATGCAACTTGCCGCCTGCCGGAAGGATTCCTCGATTGCAATACAGTGCATGAATGGCGAGTTTGCTTCCGCCTTCAACGATATCAAACGTTTGCATCAGGACGCCTTCACTTCGTCCATGCCTATTTTTGCCTTTCTCGACCCGTTCGGCGTAAAGGGAATTCCATTTCGTATTGTGCGGGATATTCTAGCCAGTAAAACATCCGAGGCATTCCTCTTGCTTGATACCGACGGCATGGAGCGCATCCGCTCCGCGGGGAAAAGTGCAGGCCATGAAAAAATCCTGAACAACGTTTTTGGTGGAGAGAAATGGCGCGACCTTGCGTACACGGATGACGCCAAATCGAACGGTCAGAAGCTCCTCGCGGCATATCGTCAACAGCTCCGCGACGACGCAGGCGCTGAATTCACATTCCCATTTGAAATGCGGAATGCCAACGGAACCATCAGCCACCATTTGCTCTTCGCGACAAAGCACTTGAAGGGGCTTGAAAAAATGAAAGGGGCGATGCGAAGCATCAATAAAAATTTCATTTTTACCGACGGTCAATCGGGGCAAGATTTCCTTTTTGGGCCTGATGATCCCGCTGTTATTCGCCGGGATGCGGAAATCTATTTCAACGACCGGTTTAAGGGCTGCCAGTTAAGCTATAATGAAATAGCATCGTGGATATTACAGGAGACGCCCTACATGTCCGCCGACAGGATTTTGGACGAAATATCTCGCCGCGGCGGTGTGGAATTGCATGGCGTCGCCGGGAAGACGGCAAATCGGGCACGTCGAGCTGTGCCGTGGCGTGAGATTGGGACAATTACATTCCGCGAACGACTGGTGCCGCCGGAAACAGGACTTTTTGATCAGGAGTAGTTACCTTGCCGAAAGCCAGCAAAATTGAATGGACGCAATTTACCTGGAACCCGGTGACGGGGTGCTCACGCGTCAGCGAAGGGTGTCGCCATTGCTATGCGGAGCGGATGGCAACGCGGCTTTTTGCCATGGGCAGCCCACGTTATCGCAACGGCTTCGAGGTCACGCTGCATCCGGATCTGATCGACCTTCCCCGCCGAATGGCAAAGCCCCGCATTATTTTCGTCAATTCAATGAGTGATCTTTTTCACGATAAAGTCCCGGAGGAATACATCCTCCGGGTTTTCAACACAATGGCGGCATGCCCGCAACACACCTTCCAAGTATTGACCAAACGCAGCGAGCGCTTGTGCCGCATCGCATCACGGCTCCCATGGCCAACCAATGTATGGATGGGTGTGAGCGTGGAGAATCAACGAGTTGTTTCGCGCGTTACAGATCTGGCGCGGGTGCCGGCTAAGGTGCGTTTTCTTTCGCTTGAGCCGTTGCTGGGACCACTGGAAGAGTTACCCCTTTCGCGCATTGATTGGGTCATAGTCGGTGGTGAATCGGGGCCTGGCGCTCGACCAATGCAAGAGGCTTGGGCGCAATCCATTCGCCGCCAGTGCGAGGATCAAAGAGTGGCATTTTTCTTTAAACAATGGGGTGGTGTGAACAAACATGCCACAGGCCGACTTTTGAACGGACGGACTTACGACGAGTTGCCGCGGATCGGGCGTTTTCCAGTCGGCCATCAGAGTGGCGGTGCAATTCCGACTGTGCCGCGGGTGCGCCAATCCTCATGGAAACCAACCAAGATAAAGCGGCTTCAAATTCCGCTGCCGGTGCTGGCGGCTCAATAGCACGGCGCGCTACAGGCCGAAGTGTTACCCGCCAATTCATGTATTCAGCGGATTCACGGCACTGCCGCGTTGTCTGGCGACGATTGCTCGCATTCGGCCGTGCCGGCAGGTTGTTTATTGACTATCCATGGTGCGACGTGGCGGCGCACAAATTCCTCCGATGCAGAAAAGCCATGGGTGCCCCAATGGCCGCAATCGTCGATCAGTGAGGGCTGCCATTTTACCTGGTACAGTCTGGCGTAGAGATATTCCGGATCGGCAAGTTGTTCGGGGCGTTTGAACCCGACAAAGCCGCACGACAAGTGCGGCTTTCTATCGCTGGTGCCAAACAGAGTTGTTCCGATTCCCAGTACGATCCAGTCCCGCCGCGAGTAAAAATTAAATATTCCATTGCGCAATCGGCGCAGCGCCGGCCGCAGGTCATAGCAACTGGAAATGGCTCCACCTAAAAAAACCAGGCCGTCAATGGCGCGATCCGGCGGCAACATCTCCACGGCAAAAATTGCCGGCCCGGCCCCGCCGCTGTTGGCGACTATATTCACCGGACGCCCCGGATATTGGTCTTGATAGGTCACGATCAGTTGCGCCAATTCCGCCGCTTTGGCACGGTTCCTATTGAGCCATATCAAATTGGGCACATACCCTTCGGGAAATGGGATTCCCCAATAAAATATCCGCACCGCGCCGGGAACCGCACCGGCCAGCCCGCGGACCATGCCTTGCGCAAAGGGGCCGGCCGCTTCAATTCCGGGCAGCACAACCGTAAGCCCCTCGTTTAGATCAGCAGTGGTAACCACGGATTGCTGAAAGAACGGTTTACCCCACAGCCGCTCCAGCAGCAGTCGGAAAAACTCCTGCCGCATGTGTCGAATATAAGCCCATTTTCGCCGTTTGTGCGAATTGGTCGCCATCGCCTTGACCGCGCAATGGCCTGGCGGAGCATGAAGGCGGTTTGCAATCTTTATGTCAGTCATTGCCAAGTCCTCTTTTGCCAAGTTCAACGTTCACCTATGGCTTTGGATTCGCCCTGCCAATCCGGGTTGCCACAATTGTAGGTTCACCCCAGCCGCACAGCCGGGCGGGGGAAACCCGCGGTTGATTAGATGGTTCGGCAATGACCAATCCGCTGTTAACCAACCGCCGCTGGCCGGGTTGCATGGAGCTCTCCGCCCGTTGGAGATTACGGTTTATCCGCCGGCAATCCACCTGAGATCAATCGCCGATTCTTGCGCCTGCGGTGATTGCAGAAAAAAGCGTTCCGGCGAAGCTGCGTACACCGGGCGCTGTATAACCGTTCTCCCAGCCAATACAAACCTTCGCGCAATTCCCGCACCGACATCTGCCGCGGTTGAAAATTCACATCAAATAATGTGCATAAATCCCACCTTCCCGGTTCGAGAATCCTATTTTCCCGCAATAGCCGATCGTACAGCGGGGTGCCGGGGAAGGCGGTTAATACAGTTATCTGCACTTCAAACAGGGGCACATCCATGGCAAAATCAAGAACGTGCTGAAATATTTCCGGCGTTTGCGTGTCCAATCCAAGAATAAAGCATCCGTTGACGGTAATGCCGCGATCCTGAATGACGCGCAGAGCCTCTTTGTATTGATGCGCCCAGCGGGCTTTGAAGTTATGCCGCAACTCCAGACCAGCAAGTTCCGCGGATGCCGGACTTTCCAATCCCACGAGAATCTGCCGACAACCGGCGGCGCGCATGGCATCAAGCAAGTCCGGGTCCCCGGCGACGGAAATATCGGTTTCGGCAAACCATTTGATCCGCAAGGGCTCAATAGCGCGGCATAAATCCTTCCCCCATGTTTTATCCACGAATGTGTTGTCATCGGCAAATTCAATAAAGGCATTGCCGCACAGGCGTTGAATGGCCTGAATATCACGCACGATATGACCCACCGGACGTTTGCGATAATGCCGGGACAACATGACCGTGGAGGCGCAAAAGTCGCAACGCCAGGGA
Source organism: Planctomycetota bacterium (assembly GCA_021799715.1). Next base: position 8,029 of record JAJYZY010000040.1, read on the forward strand.
CAGCCGCGGGATGTCAGAACCGTAAAGCGGTTGTAGGGACGGTCTCCAAGCAGATCGTACTGGGGAACCGGAAGTTGGTTCATTTGAACCGGAGGAAAATCCGCGGCACGAAAAACGCGGGGAGAACACCTGGCCTCAGCGGCGGCGACAACCGCCGGCCATGCCGATTCCCCTTCGCCGACTACGACATAATCCGCATGTTCCGCCGCTTCATCCGGACAAACGCTGACATGCAATCCCCCCATTGCAACTTTTATGCCCGCAGCCCGCAGCCGATCCGCGATGGTGTACGCTTCAAATATCTGGGCGGAAAATGTACTGATCGCGACGAGATCGCAAGAATATACCTCCGGGGGCTCGGAATGATCAGATTCCGCTTCATAGTACCGCAGGTCGTGCCCGGTGGGTGTGCAGGCGGCCAGCAACAACAAGCCAAGGCTCGGCAAGGATGCAATGACTTTGCTGCGTTCCACAAATCCGGGCAACGTCAAGCCCAATTCCAGAAGCTTCGGATCATGCGCGCGCACGCCGCTCATCGCCAGAAAGCCGATTTTCATAATGAACTCCAGAATGCCAGTGCCATTGCCAACGCCAATGCCGCCACGGGTATGGCGAAAAGCCATTTCAGCCGGCAGCGCCATGCGGAAGCAAAGCACACCAGCGGCATGGTTATTGATCCAACAGTCAGGGCGGCGGATGTGCAGCAACCGATGATCCCGTCGGCATGTCCTCCAACGGCATAAACCAGATTCAACATACCCAGGGCCATGAAGGCAATGTGGCCCAGCCGCGTCAGCCGCCGTTGCCACGCATCGTAGCCGCCGAGAAAATCCCTCCGATGAAATGACCAGCCCAATAGCGCACCGCTGACAAGTCCCAGCATCATCAAGGCCCATCCCAGCGTCCAGTTAAAATGCACCATTTCCATGGCCTATGCTCCGGTGACGGCCGGCAAATTCCAGCAGCGGTCACACCGATACAATTTCAAATTCTGTGCCAGACCTGAAGAAAAGAATGTAAGTGTATTGTTAGTAATGTGTTACGTGATACGTTAACCAGTGAACATTGCGGGGGAAAGTGTAGTATTCATACATTTTATGCCACAGGAATATACATTGGGTGTATACTGCACCAGGCGAGGCGAGAATAACAACGTTCCGGCATTGTGGCACCAGCCACGCATGCGGCGTGTATGGAAGATGATCGAGGCATAGCTCAATGGTAATGTTAAATTCAGATGAACTGCATTTGGCGCAGGCAATATCGCAACTGACATTCTGCAATCCATTTCTTCCCCAGCGGATGGAATACGAACGCGCCGTTCTCGGCTCTGATTATGTCGCTTCCGATACTTCCTGGAACTTCCCGGCCACCGGGCAAAATGAACGTCCGAATGAATCGCGCACACGCGAAAAGGTGGCGGCGTTCGTGAGAACGTTGCGCGGGCGGATGACCGGTAAGCTTACTCCCAACCCGCGGGAATGGGGCTTATATCAGGATGCCGTCGTGCATTACCTCTATTATTACCTGGAGGGTGATTTCTACCGTGCTCTGGCAGACGGCAAAAACGGCGCGGAATATGCCGGCATATACGCCCGCTATCTGGAAAAATTTCATGACCTACTGGAAGCGCCGGCCAGGGGACGTGAGGGGCATTTTCGCGCTGAGCATTTATTCGCCTGCTGTTATCAGGTAATGCGGGCATTTCAGGGCATTTACCGATCCATAATCGGTTTTTCGCCGTGCATGATCGACCTGCGGGCCAAAGTATGGGAATCCATTTTCACACATGACATGCGGTTGTACCAGTTCGAGCTGTACGACAAAATGGCCGATATCGCCACGCTGATCATCGGTGAGTCCGGCACTGGAAAGGAACGTGTGGCGCAGGCCATTGCCCAGGCTCGTTATCTGCCTTTCAACGCCGCCACCAAACGTTTCGCGGATGTGCCGGAGAATCTCTTCTCCACCACCGTTCTCTCCGCCCTTTCCCCGCATCTCATTGAATCCGAATTATTCGGCCACATGCGCGGGGCATTCACCGGCGCACTGGCCGACCGCAAGGGGCGGTTGGAATCCTGCCCGCCGCAGGGGTCGTTGTTTCTTGATGAAATTGGCGATGCGGACCCGCAAATTCAGGTCAAATTGCTGCGCGTGCTGCAATACCGGACTTTTGAACGCGTGGGGGATGTCGCGCCGAGGACATTCCGCGGGAAAATTATCGCCGCCACCAACCGCGATCTGGCCCACGAGATGCGCACCGGCAAATTCCGTGAGGACTTTTATTTTCGTCTCTGTTCCGATGTCATTGCCACGGCCCCGCTGCGCCGGCAAATTTCCGAGGCTCCGGATGATGTGGATAACCTGATAAATTTTATCACGCGGAAGTTTGTTACCCGCGAATCGGATCGCCGGGCGCTCAATTCTGATGTTCGGCAATGGATGAATCAGAACCGTGATTATGCGTGGCCGGGCAACTTCCGTGAACTGGAGCAATGCGTAAAAAACATGCTGCTGCGGCGCGGTTATCAGCCGCCGGCCGTGCGAATACCCGACCCGCATGCCCACCAGTTGCGGAGCATCAGCGATGGTTTGTTGACCGAACAGCAACTTCTGAATTTTTACACCGCTCTGGTTTACCGGAAAACCGGCACCTATGAAGCCGCCGCGCGTGCCCTCGGCATTGACCGTCGAACCGTTAAAGCCCGCGTCATCGCCGGCGCATCGGAACCGTGACCGCGGCCCCGAACGTGAGTGCAATCTTATTCGGTCGGCATACGGATCACATTATTGGCCAACTTTATAAAAATAAAATATGCCAAACATATTCAATGACATTCGGCAGTACTTTTATCTCCATGCAGTCAAAACAGCCCGCAAATGCGGGCCGCAATCCTGTTTCAGATTTGTCGCCCTTCTGGATGCGGCGGTGTAGGGCGCGTGTCCTCGGCTCCTTATATCAGACCATAGAGTCCATTTTTGGCCACATGCGATGAGATCTTATGGAAAACGGTCTTGCGGACGGCCCTGGCCATGACTATTCTTCTGCGGGTGCGGAGGCCCGTTCGGGGCAATTGTCGCCGCGACACGATTTCATTGGAAAGGCGCAACACCATGGCGGAAAAAATTAGAATCAAACGAGATTACTCCGTTAAATGTTCAACCGGGAATCCATCGCGCCGAAGATTCCTGCGCCGGATTTCCACCACCGCCGCGCTGCTTGGCCTGACCCAGATCGCAAAATCCCGCGCAGCAAATACCGGTGGCGGATCGTCCAATCGGGCGGACGCCTACAATCAGAGTTTGCGGCCGCAATTCCATTTCACCTCCCAAACCGGCTGGATTAACGACCCGAATGGTTTGGTTTATGTCAATGGCATCTATCACATGTTTTTCCAGCACAATCCCTTCGGTAATGTATGGGGCAATATGACCTGGGGCCATGCAATCAGCCGCGATCTCGTGAATTGGCGGCAACTTCCGGACGCCATAAAGCCGGATTTCCTTGGCACAATTTTCAGCGGATCAGCGGCCATTGATGTGCATAACACCAGCGGATTTGGAACCCATGGCAGGCCGCCGGTGGTAGCCATGTATACCGCGGCGGGTGGCACATCCAAGGCCTCCAAAGGCCGGCCGTTTACGCAATGTCTGGCCTACAGCAACGATGGTGGATTTACATTCACCAAATATCAGCACAATCCGGTCATCGGGCAGATTGTGCCGGGAAATCGGGACCCGAAAATCATCTGGTTCGAACCAACCCGGCGATGGATCATGCCGCTGTTCCTGGACGCCGCCCATGGTTTTGATTTATTCAGCTCACCAGATTTGAAACATTGGACTAAAATTCAGAATATCATCTTTCCCCAGGCGCAGGAATGTCCAAATTTTTTCCCATTGCCGGTGTGGGGTAAACCCAATTCCCATCGGTGGATATTCACCGGAGCTGATAGCCAATATCTCATCGGCCGATTTGACGGACACCATTTCACCGTCGAGTCAGGCCCATTCGCAATGGATAATGGGTTGAATTTTTATGCCGCGCAAGTGTACAGCGATATTCCCGCCCGGCAGGCCCGGACCGTTCAAATTGGATGGATGCGCGGCGGACGGTACCCCGGAATGCCGTTTAACCAACAAATGAGCTTTCCCTGCGAATTGCAATTGCGGTTGCTGTCTGGCGGGCTTCGGGTATGTCGCCAGCCGGTGCAGGAAATTCAACAGCTCTGGCGCAACGCGCATCATTTTGAAAATATCACGCTCGCCAATCAACACCGTTATTTTCCGCAAGTGACGGGCAATCAACTTGATATTGAAGTGGAAATCAAGCCGGGTTCCGCCAGGGTTGCGGGAATAAAAGTCAACGGCCAGAATATTGAGGTCAACCTGGCCACGCGGAAAATAACCGCCTTGGGCGCAAGTGCGAAAATGACGGATTTCCCGCGTGCGGGTGGTCCGCTGCGGCTGCGGATATTGGTGGATCGCACATCCGTTGAAGTATTTGCTCCGGAAAACGCCGTTTCATTAAGCTCCTGCTGTTTACCACCTGCCGGACAAGCATCTTTCGCCTGTTATACCCACGGGGGCAAAGCAACGTTCGCATCGCTGATCGTGCGCCAAGTTGCATCAGCCTGGAAGGGGGCATAGTCGGGAAATTCACAGCACTGCATTCTCAATGTTCCCCAGCACTGCGCAGACAATTGCCGGCTTGCAACACGAACGGGACAATGCACTTGCGAATCCGGATATTTTCACGGATTTCCCTTTACGGTTGAGTCAAACGTGGGCGCAAGCGCCTTGCCCATGCACCGGTGTCCGGATATGCGCTACGCCGTTGCGGCGTAACTTCGCTTTCGTACCGGCGCATCGGCGGATAGAATTTTGTCATGCTTACCCGTGTAACATTGCCGCAGGGCGTTGTGGTTTATCAATCCCGGCTTTTGAATGCCATTGGCGTGAACCATGCGTTTTCCACGCGCATCGGCGGTGTTTCTCCGCCGCCGTTTGATTCGCTGAATCTGGGTAATGCTTCCGGAATAACCGATTCGGGGGATTCCGAGGAAAACATACGGAAGAATTCTGCAATTCTGCTTTCCGCATTGGGCATGAATAATGCGCTCATGGCCACCGTGCATCAGGTGCACGGGTGCGATGTGGCGTTGCTGCGCGCGGAAGATGAAGGAGAGTACAGTCAATGCACCGCCGCGGAAATACAGGATCGTTTTGCCGGACAAACCCAGGCTGATGCGATTGTTTCCGATGTTTCATCCGCGGTGCTGGCCATACGCATGGCCGATTGCGCGCCGGTGCTCCTGGCGTCGGATAATGGCCGCATCGTGGGGGCCGTTCATGCCGGATGGCGCGGCGTGATATCCGGCGTCATTGCGCGGAGCGTTGCAGAATTCGACGCGCTGGGAATTAAATCGGAAAATATCGTTGCGGCCATTGGCCCGGCCATTGGTGTGAAATATTTTGAAGTCGGGCCGGAAGTTGTTGCGGCATTTGCCTCCGGCGGCCTTGCGGAAACCGTTAAGACCGCCCCCAACGCCACACCGCACATTGATCTAGCCGGGGCCATCAAGATGCAATTGCGGCAATGCGGCGTTACCCGCATGGATGGCGGCAACCTGTGCACATTTGCCAACGCGGCCGAGTTTTACTCCCATCGCCGGGACAAGGGAACAACAGGCCGCATGGCCGCGCTTATCCGCCCTGCGAGGCCGTAACACTTTCATGGCGCTGCAATCAGCGATATCCATTGGGATTGGCTTGGAACCAGCGCCACGCCGATTCGACAATTGTATGAAGATCGGTGATTTTAGCTTTCCATGAAAAATCCTTCGCCATGCGCTCCGGTGATGCAAAAAGTGCCGGCGGATCTCCGGGACGACGGGCGGTTTCGCGGGTGGGAATGGGTTTGCCGGTGACTTTCCGGCAGGCTTCAATAATCTCCCGCACACTGTATCCGCGGCCCACGCCAAGGTTATAAAACAGCCCGCGGCCCGGCTGCAGATTTTCCAGCAATACCAGATGTGCATCAACCAGATCCCATACATGTATGTAATCACGAATACATGTCCCGTCCGCGGTTGGATAATCATTGCCGAATATGTCCACGGCCGGTCGTTGTCCCAGAGCCACCTGCAGCACGATGGGAATCAAATGGGTTTCCGGACGATGATCCTCGCCGATGCCGCCATCTAAAGCCGATCCGGCAACATTGAAATACCGCGGGGCGGCAAACGCCAAGCCCTCCGCCTGGGCGGTGTCTTTCAGAATATGCTCAACCATCAATTTGCTCTGGCCGTAGGGGCTGATCGGATTTTGCGGCAAATCTTCGGTAATCGGCACGCGCAGGGGTTCGCCATACGTTGCACAGGTGCTGGAAAACACCAGCTTTTTCACCCCCGCCAGGTGCATGGCATCCAACATGCTGATCGTGTTGGAAACATTGTTGCGGTAATATTTCCGCGGATCCTGCACGCTTTCACCAACATAAGCGCTGGCGGCAAAGTGCATGACCGCTTCAATTTTATTGGTCTGGAATACCGCAGCCAGCGCCGCCGTATTAGCGCAGTCCATTACCACCAGCCGCGCCCTGGAATCAACCGCAGCGCGGTGGCCCATGGTAAGATTATCAATGGCGGTCACATTGTGGCCGCGTTCCACCAGCAGTTTCACCGCATGAGATCCGATATATCCCGCACCGCCAATAACCGCGATATTCATAAATGACCTTTCATGTCCACATGACAACAATGACACCAGCGGTAGGGTAATAAAGTCCGCCGTGAATGTAAAATGCTCCGCCCGCAGGGCCGCACGCTGCGGGGAATTGACGCTTTGGATGGTAAAGTCAAAACGATCTGTGCGCCGGGTTATACACGCTGTTATTTCAACAGCGGCTGAATGTCCGCCGTGAGTTTGGCGGCAAGATTCGGTGAGTATCCAACGATGATGTGTCGCAAAATTCCCTGCCGATCGATGATAAATTGTGTTGGGATTCCGCTGATGCCGAAATTGGCCGCCATCGGGCTCCAGCCGGGATGTTTGGCGTCAAAGAGTTGCGGCCAGGCCATCTGCGGGTGGGATTTGAGAAATGCCTTCAGTGCCGTCACGCTGTTATCATTTGATACGCTTACAATATCCAGCCCTTTGGCATGATATTTTTGATACAGGCTTTCCACATGCGGCAGACTGGCGCGGCACGGCCCGCACCAGGTGGCCCAGAAGTCCACCAGAACCACTTTGCCCTTCCAATGGGCCGAATCAAATGGTTTGCCGTCCACCTGCGTGCCATCAATGACCATGGGCTTGTTTTTAAGGCTGTTAAGCTTGCTTTCCATGGCCTTTTGCGAGTTTTCCTGCTGCTGAAGCGCCAAGGCATAAGGGCCTTTGAGTTCTGTGGTGACAATTTTCTTAATGCGCGCCGCAATGGCCTGGTTGGCCGTGCCGGATTGTAAAAATCCCAGCAACACTGCGGTAAGGTCATCGTTGGCCGGATCAACTTTGATCAGTTTTTGCACCTGATCCAGAATGTTGGACTCCTGGGTTGCATTGCCGCCACCCTGGTGCCACTGTACTTCCAGAGCCGCCAATTTTGCGGCAAACGCAACTTTTGCGTTGGTGCTTTTTTGAGCTGCGGCAATGGCGTTTGCCGCCTTTTGGTCACCCAGCAATTCCATCAGACCCAATTCATGATATTTCACGTCCCGGATCATGCCGGCGGCCTGCGGATAATTCTTCATAAACGCATCAAATTTATCAATTATGGTCTGCATGTGCGGCAGAATCTTTGGGGCCAGTTTGGCGCGCAGGGCCGGGTTGGCAATAACGTCACCCAAGCCATGATTGCCCAGAACGGTTTTCATCTTCATGCTTTGGGCATTCATGGCGTCCTGAAGATTTTGCATGGCTTTTTCCAGACCCTTGGCCGCCGCCGGAGTTGTCTGCCCGCTGGTTTGCGCTGCAGCACGGCCCAGATGCGCCAGATTCGTCAGAGTTAAGAACAGCCCGCCCGCCACAGCCGCCACAGCCAGGCGCGTCAACCACGTTTTCTTATTATGCGATATCACCACGAACACTCCATTATCAACGCTGCGAAAAACCGCCCGGAACGCCGGAAAGCATCACAACTCCACCAACATAAAACTAGACGCCAAATGCCGCGAAGTCAATGCCCCACATGTCAACAATTCCACGGTCTGGTGCCTGGGCCAGGCTCCAACGCCGCTCAAGCCCACAATAGTACACGTTGCCGCAGACCAGTGCGGTTTTCAGATAAATGGCGAAAAAATATCGTTTTTTTTCTTGCAGCGGGAATTAATTCCATAAACCCGCAATGCCGGCGTACACACCCACCGCGGATGTTAACAGCACAATAAATCCCACCACCCACGCATAAGGCCCCTTGAGCCGCCAAGGTTCCGGCAACGCTTTTCGTGCCAGCAGAAACAGAAACCCCAATACAATCGGCAGAAGTAGCGCGTTCATGACTTCGACGCCCACCGTCAACCGCACCAGATTCACGCCCGAAAGCACAATGCCCGCGCCGATCAACAGGCACGTCAAATACACCCCGTAAAACCAGGGGGCTTCAAACGGGTGATGGGCCAGGGACCGTTTATACCCGGTTACCTCACCCAAACCCCAAGCTGCCGTTAATGACACCACAATCGTTGCCACCAGGGCCGCTCCCAACATTCCCAGCGCGAACACCGCGCGGCCCCACCAGCTTCCCAGCACCGGGGTTAGCGCTGAGGCAATTTCCTCAACGGTGTTCAATGACACCTGGGAGTGCGTGCTGCCGATGCTTGCGGCCGTGAGCATCAGCACCGCCGCCATGATCAACTGCGTTACCAGTGCTCCCACAGCTGTATCCCACCGCGCTGGTTTGATATGGCTGATATTGAGGCCTTTATCGACGACCGCGGACTGTTGATAAAAAACCATCCACGGCATAATCACCGCCCCAACATTGCCGGCAATTAAAAACAAATACGCCGCATTGCCAATCGGCTGACTGCCGACCGCGGCCAGCACCGCCGCCGGCGATGGATGGGAAGCCACCGCCACCGCCACAAAGGCCAGTTCAAATAAGCCGATGAGAATGGCGACAATTTCCACTTGCCGATAGCTGCCCGTACCCACCACCACGACCAGAAACAGAATCGTCAGGCCGATGCTGATCCACGGCGAAACGCCGAATAATTGCCCCACGCCTTCAATGCCCGCGAATTCGGTTAACAATGCGCCGATGCACGACACAATCAATGTCGAAACCGACAGCCACGCCCACGCTTTTCCAAACGTCGCGGAAATCAGTTCCCCGTGGCCTTTTTGCGTCGCCAGACCCAGACGAACCGTAAGCTCCTGCACAATATAAAGTATCGGTATCAACAGCAGTTGCAGAATCAACAAACTGTAACCAAATTGCGCCCCGCTCTGGGCGGCGGTTATAACACTGCCCGCATCCGTGTCCGCCAGCATCACCACCAGCCCCGGCCCGGCCACCAGCAGCAACAGCTTCCATAAGGACACCGGGGCGGTCCGTGCCGGCGGAGCGTTGACCGGTAGCGTATGAGTTGGGGATACTTTGTCCGTCGCTGCCGCGGAAGGCTTATCATGTTGTGCGGGCATGTCACGCGCCTTTATTCATCAATTCCATGCTTACGCACGCCACAGCCCAAAAAACGAGAACTATCGCCAAATTCACCACCCGGTCCGCAGCCATGAAGACCAGGAGCGTGAACATTACAATACTTGACATACAGTTTCAACTTCCCCGTCCGCGCCAAATACTCTTCCGTAGCTCGCGGATCGTGCGCCGGCCGGACTATCCTCCCCAACAACAACCCACTACGCCCCGCCGCAGGATACATCTTCGTTTTGGATTGACAAAAAAACTCACAATATCGCCGCCATTAGCAGTCGTGTGGACTTCCCGAACTTTCCGATGCTTCTTGTGACTGTGCACGCCTGGAAAAGATCCGCCTCGTGTGCGACAATTGGCGTTTTCATCCTACCGAGGCGGTGCACAAATGGAGGCCGGCGCACCGGGATCACATTGAGATTTACTGGGTGCCGCCATAGTATCCGAGCCAGAACTTGATTGAGCGACTGTGGGGCAACTCAAACGAACGGTGCTGGCCAATATTGTGTGCCGAAAAATCAATGACCTGACCACGCATTCCGCCGAGATAAAACGGAGTTCTTGTTCGACCATGATGAAGAATCAGGTAACACAGCCGCTTGAAATGATTAAACTCAACTCGGCCGGCGGTGATACATTTACACTGGCATATTTTCCCCAAAAATTGGCCATTTATTGAAGTTTCAGGCCCTTGTAATGTACCGCGAGACGCCGAGCGGAATTTATGCATTTCTAAACCGCCTGCATCAAGCGTGTTGCCGCCTGCTCAAGTATTTTGGGCGTTTATCCGATAACCTTATGTGTGAGTAGGACGTGGCCGGTAAGTCTTGATGGGGCTGGAGAGTTGGGGCGGTCCGGCTGGGCCGGGAATCCAACCGGTGGATCATGGATTCACGGGATTGAATTGTAAATTAGTAGTTGATTTGGCTGAAAAACGCTTTTGGGAGTGGCGGTGCAGGAGCATTCTATGCCCAGAATCTAGTAATTCGCGAAGGTATAAAATTTATGCGCAATTCACGAAAGAGCCGAGTAAGCACTAAATTCATATTGGGCCTCATCGCGGCTTCGGCTCTAACCGCTGATCCAATTTTGGCTGGAACGCTTCCGGTTGGCGGGAAATTCTCTGCGGGCACAGGCAATATCTCCACTGCCGGCAGGAACATGATTATTAATCAGTCCAGCCGATACGGGATTATCAATTGGAATGGCTTTTCAATCGGCACCGGCAATCAGGTGCAATTTAACAATGGAGCAGGTGCCACGCTCAATCGCGTCACCGGTGTGAACATATCACAACTCGACGGAATGCTGGATGCAACCGGGTCGGTTTATCTGATTAACCCGAATGGAGTCGTGATTGGCCCCGGCGGGAAAATTCTGACCAACGGCGAGTTTATCGCATCGACCCGAAATCTCAGCAATCAAAATTTTCTTC
>JAJYZY010000181.1 GCA_021799715.1 Planctomycetota bacterium
TCATGGATGGAGACGCAAATTGTTCGATAACCCATGCGTTTGGCGGCTTCACACAGCATCGAGCCAAGCTGTCCGCCGCCCAGAACCGTAATGACTTCCGGCGGAAGAATTGGTTGATTTGCAGTGGATTGGGATTTGATTTTCATGTCACCCTGCGTAAAGGTATCTCATCAGCAATTATTGTGCGCGCGGCATGGGTTCGGCAACTAATCCGGTGAATTGTCCAGAGACTCACTACGCACCATGTCGGTTATCGATTTGCGGTGCGCTTCATAGCGGCTGCGGATCGCGTCATTGGATAATCCCAATATCGCCGCCGCCAGCAAGGCCGCATTAATTGCCCCGGCTTTACCGATCGCCAACGTGCCAACGGGCACGCCGCCGGGCATTTGGACAATCGACAGCAGTGAGTCCAGCCCATTCAGCGCTGCACTTTGAATCGGTACGCCCAATACCGGCAGCACCGTGACGGCTGAAATCATCCCCGGCAAATGTGCCGCTCCACCGGCACCGGCAATAATAACGGCCAGCCCGCGTCCGGCGGCCTGCTGACCATACGCGATCATGTCCACGGGCATTCGATGGGCGGAGACGATCCTGGCTTCAAATGGTATTGTCAGCAATTCCAGCGTATCGGCCGCATGTTTCATGGTGGGCCAGTCGGATTTACTTCCCATGACAATGCCGACGAGGGGTGTCTGCGTTTTTGTTGTTGTCATAACCGCTCCCGGTAAGCCGCCGCGTGATGCCGATTAATCATCCTCGGCATTTGATTGTACTATAACATTTTTTGTGAATAACGCCTTGGAAACTTGCTGAATTGATATGCTGCGGGCTGGTGCGGGGAAGTTATCCGGCGGGCGGTCTGGCGGCTTTCCCGTAGATGTTGCTTTTAGTCGCTGGATATATTGGCAACTTTATGGGAAAATAAAACTTTGGAATCGGTTGTTCCCTCCGGATCAACGGGGTTCGGAATTATAAAATCAACCGGTTTGTCGAGAATTTATTTGACACGCGGGGCGTGGGCGGATAAAAATCACTTGATTTAACCGCGGGGCGGATGTCTTTGCTTTGGAGGCTATTGCATGAAGCGGTACGCGGCACTTTTACTTATCGTTGGCACAGCGGCTGTTTTGCCGATGTTGGCGGGTTGTCAAACCTTGACTGATACGCCGGGGCAAAATGCGGTTCGCGTTGATCATGCCATGGCGACCGATTGGCTGCAGGTTCCGGAAAATGCCGAAGATGTGCTGATGCTGAACCGTCCAACCCAGTTGTCGGATAAGCCAGTCCCGTTGCAGTAACACGTAATGGCCTGTTTATCCTCATTGCCGGGGTATCTGACGGATTTCCCGAAGACACAGCTTCCTTTCCCTTCCGACTCTTAACGGCTGGTCTTTTGGATAAATTTTCCGCTTCCCGGCCTCGGCGGTTCCCGCGCCAGATGATTCGCCATAACTTTTATTGGTCGATTTACCCCGTTGAGCCGATAATGTAGTGGTTGACCCGACCGGCGAATCGCCGCTCGATGAAAATTGGACAGGGCGGTCGGAGGAATGCGTTTTCTCCGTGATATTGCGGGTTGGAATGTTCGTATCAGATGTGTATGGCTTATTGCCGAGGGGTTTCTCCAATGACGAAACGTTTGTTTTTCCTTCCATTGGCCGTTATCAGTTCACTATGGCTTGGCGGATGCAGCAGCCAATCAAGCTCCTCAACGGCCATTACCCACTATGTCCGCGGCCAATTGGACGCGGAAAGCGGGAAAACCCGCAAGGCCCTGGCGGAACTCACGCAGGCGATCCGCCAGAACCCAAATATGGTTTTGGCCTATGAAGCCCGAGGCGATATTTATCGCAAGCAGGGGCAGATTCACAATGCCATCCATGATTACCAGCATGCGGTAACATTAAATCCTAAAAGCTTTCACGGCTGGTATGAATTGGGCGTAAGCTTTCAGGCGGTACATAATTTTCAAAGTGCCGTCAGCGCCTATCAGCATTCCCTGCAGGTTGAACCAAAAAATGCCAACGCTTCCATGAATCTGGCCGTGGCATACGCCCAGACCGGGCAACCGATTTTTGGCATTATTTATGGTCGCCGGGCGTTGGCTAACGGCGCAAATTCGTTTTCATCCATGGCCAACTTGGGGGCCATTTATGCCGAAGCCGCCAATGTTGATCCGCATTATGGCCGCAAAGCCCTGCATTATTTCAAATCCAGTCTGGAATTAAAGCCGCATCAGTCCGCCATATATCTGGATATGGCCGCGGTGTATCTGCAAGGCAAGCAGTATGCCATGGCTTCGCGCGTGCTGAAGACCGCCGCCAAGCTTGCTCCATCGGCTCTGGTGCAGGAGCGACTCGGCTACGCGTATTATCGCATGGGTAATCTGCCGCGCGCCAAAGTGGCGTATCATGCCGCATTGAAGCTCAATGCCAATTATCCACCGGCACTCAATGGGCTGGGCGTTGCGGATATGGCCATGGCATTGCAATCGGAAGGCGGGGATTCGTCCCTGCGCCGCAAGGCCGTCGCGTACTGGCGCAGGAGCCTTGAGCTTGATCCCGATCAACCGCTGATTGAAAAGCTCGTGAAGCGTTTTTCGCAGCCATCGCAATAAAGCGGGGTATCATCAACCCCTTGATTTTCACCGCCCTGAAGCGGGCTAGACAGGAATACAAAACGCATGAATCCGCTGGAAAGACTGCGAAAAAATGTCCAAACCGTTTTCTTCGGGCGTCCGGAAGTCGTCACGCATCTGCTAGTGGGATTGCTGGCGCGTGGGCATGTGTTGATTGAAGATGTGCCCGGCGTGGGTAAAACCGTTCTGGCCAAGGCCCTGGCCCGCAGTATCAACTGCCAGTTCAGCCGCATCCAACTTACCCCTGATCTTCTGCCCAGCGATATTCTTGGCGTATCGGTTTACAACCAGGAAAGACAGGAATTCACCTTCAAGCCCGGCCCGATTTTCGCTAATATTGTCCTCGCGGATGAAATCAACCGCACCACACCACGCACGCAAAGCAGCCTCCTGGAGGCCATGAATGAAAATTCCGTCTCGGTTGACGGCCAAACACTTCAGCTTCCCCGCCCTTTTATGGTCGTGGCCACGCAAAACCCATTTGAATTTGAAGGCACATATTTTCTGCCGGAAAATCAGTTGGATCGCTTCCTTCTGCGCATTCAACTGGGTTATCCCGAGCGCGAACGTGAATTGGCTATTCTGCGTGAACAGCCCGGACAACATCGGCTTGATACGTTGGACCCCGTTCTGTCCAGCGAAGAAGTTGAAGCGCTGCAGGGCCAGGCCGCGCAGGTCAAAATTGACCACCTGCTGTTGGAATACATGATGGACATCGTGGCGGCGACGCGCAAACACGAACTGCTGCATACCGGCATTTCGCCGCGCGGCTCTCTGGCACTGACCCATGCGGTGCAGGCGCTGGCATTGGTAAACAAACGTGATTACGTCACCCCGGATGACATCAAGGAAATGGTGGTTCCGGTTTGCTCCCACCGGGTCATTACAAAAAGTTACATGGCCAACGGCGATATTACCACTGCCGTTCGCATCATGCAGGAATTATTGCAGAATATTCCCTGCCCCATGTAGTTTAATGCGCCGGGTTGCACCGGGCAGGATGCGGCGAGACACAAATTTTCAGGGCGATCCAGGGCCATGCGAAAACACCGGCACATGATGTACTATGAACTGACCTTCACCGGGTTTGTTTTTGCGGGTGTCACCTGCTTTGTGCTTATTGCCGCCCTGAACAGCCAAAACAATATTCTCTTCTGGGCGCTGGGAATTGTTCTCGGAACGCTTCTGGTATCCGCGGTGCTTGGCGATCTGTTGCTGCGGCGTCTGGAAGTGACGCGATCCGTCGGTGAACATGCCGTGGCCGGCGAACCCATGGAAGTGCATTATCGCCTGGTGAATCATAAAATACTCTGGCCGTCCTGCGCCATTCGCATCACTGAAGCCCGTTTCCTTGGCGCGGTATCGGTTATTCCCGAGGGGTATTGTCTGCATCTTGGGCCGGGACAGACCACGCTGGTGATGACCCATCTGGTGCCGACCCATCGCGGCATTATTGAATTGCGCGAACAGCGGGTCTGCTGTTCATTTCCGTTTGGATTTCTAAATCGGGCGGTACACGTGCGGGCACCGCGCCGGATTGTCGTTTATCCGCGCATTGGCTTGTTGAATCGTGAATTACTGGCCCGTTCCCGCACGTTT
>JAJYZY010000182.1 GCA_021799715.1 Planctomycetota bacterium
AACGGCTGGCGTTCATTGCCGGCCGCTGATCCTTGGTTGCATCTGATGGCATTGCCATCAGATGCCAGAGTGTGATGATTCTAATGCTTATTCGGCATTATTACTCTTGCCCCGAAGTCCCGTTGATTGTTTCGGCTTGCCCACCGTAAACTGGCGAGAAATTTTGTCTCCATGCCGTCTGTAACCCGACGTATCCAGTAACGCTTTGCGTTCCAATGAGCTGCCAGGTGTCGCCCCAAGCCATTGTCTGGCAGTGTCCGTCGAGGAAAGCCACGTTCATTTTTCCTGAGTGGATGATGGGATTTACATTGTAGACGCCGGATGTACTGCTCGAAGGCGTACCAGAGATGGCCTCGTCCGTGTTTGAGGCTCCGGAACCGGCAGCCCACGTGGCGACATCCGGAGTTTTCTGGTAGGTGGTCGTACCCGGAGCACCAAAGCCGCCGTCACATACCACGATCGCGTTTTGTGGATTTGTGATGCTGACCAGGGAATACGCATTGTAAACCGGGCTGTAGTAGGTTGCGCTAGTTGGGTTGGTGGGATCGCCCGGTTGATTGCTGGAGTTCAGACGGTACGAAGCCGGCACGTTGAGCGCCAAGTTGATCGGATTTGTGTTGCCTGCCGGCGGTGCGGCGGCGGGGTACCGCACGTTGCCGGTTGTGTCCGCCGGATCGCGCAAGACACCCGGCGTCACGTACTTATCGGATATCAAAACCTGATCCCAATTGGAACCGGTTCCGGTGGCTGTGGAGTTAGCTGGTGGACTGGCAATTCCCCCGTAGGACCAAATTTGCGGAGAACCATAGTATGCACCGTCACACGGGGTTCCAGCCGTCGCGCCAGCAATGTACCCATTATTCATCCCCTTGACCATGTAACCATCATGCTGATGTGCGAACATGATCAGCGATTGGGCAATCGTCCGCTGATTTGCCAAGCAGGCCACGGTTTCCGATTCCGCTTTGGCGGCGGCCAATGCTGGAATCAGAATGGCAATCAGGATGGCGATGATGGAAATAACCACAAGAATTTCAATAAGCGTAAATGCCCGCCGGGTTAAACGACGGATTCCCGAACTTTGATGGTTGGTTGGATAGGCCATGTGCATTTCCTCTCGAAAAGGTTTTCGACATTCTCGCCTGCCGCAAAACATTATACCCTGCGGCTATTGGAATGGTACATCATCCCTGTGCCAAAAGTAAAGAAAAAACCGGAATATTTTACTTATCGGGCGATACGGCCATGCCACCTTGTCATAAAAACTGGCCGATAAGCAATATGTCGCCTATGATCATTTTCGGCCCTCAAGTGGTTGGGGGCTTATCTGTAAACAGAATTGGAGTATTCCATGGCGACAATGCGTGCCGTTCAAGTTTCCCGGGCAAAAGCGGCTTTTGAACTTGTTGAACGGGCCATTCCCGAACCCGGTCCGGCTGATATTCGCATAAAGGTGGAAGCCTGCGGCGTTTGTCATAGTGACATGTTTGTCAAAGAGGGGTTGTTTTCGGGAATCACGTATCCACGCATCCCCGGTCATGAAATCATTGGCACGGTCCATGCCGTCGGAAATTCCGTTACATCGTTCCAGATCGGCCAGCGCGTGGGTGTGGGTTGGCATGGAGGGCATTGCTTTGTATGCGAACCGTGCCGCCGGGGAGATTTTATTCATTGCGGCAAGGAACGGATTGCCGGGATCAGTTATGACGGGGGCTACGCGGACTATTGCGTGGTTCCGCAGGAAGCGGCGGCGGTTGTGCCGGAAGGATTGGACCCCATTAATGCAGCGCCCCTGATGTGTGCGGGGGTAACAACGTATAACGCTCTGCGCAACAGCGGAGCCAGATCAGGTGATGTGGTGGCCATTCAGGGCGTGGGCGGGTTGGGACATTTAGGCGTGCAGTTTGCCAGAGCCATGGGGTTTCGGACCGTGGCCATTTCCGGATCAGACTCGAAGCGCGAATTGGCGGTCAAGCTCGGAGCGCATGAATATGTCGATACGTCCAAGCAATCGCCGGCGCAGGCGTTGCGGAAATGGGGCGGAGCGCATGTGATTTTAGCCACCGCGCCGGACAGCAAGTCCATGCAACCGCTGATCGCGGGCCTCGGAATCGGCGGCCGATTGATTATTGTCGGAGCCGGCACCGATCCCATTCCCGTTTGGCCGTTGCAACTTATCGGTCAAACCAAATCCATCGCCGGCTGGCCGTCGGGCACGGCCATGGATTCACAGGATACGATGAATTTCGCGGCCCTGGCGGGTATCAGGGTCATGGTGGAAAAGTTCCCGCTGGAAAAAGCGGTGGAAGCGTATGAGCACATGATGGCCAACAAGGTGCGATTCCGCGCGGTACTGGTGATGTAATGGTTGGCGTCAGCTCGGCGCTTTTAAGATCGGCCGCGCCAGGCAACAGGCTTTCCCAGTACTTGCCGCAGCAGCGCGTACCACTGAATTTTAACCAGCACCGCAACACCCAATGGATGCAGTATTGCCCCCACCGCGGATTGGCGAAATCGGACGGCGGCAAGGATTCGCGGCCAATAACTTAATGCCGCGGCAATGGCCGCCAGAATAAGCATCACCGCCCCCTGGTGCGACCATAGCGCAATAAGCAACAGCACAAAGGGCATGACCTGCCCGCCCAGAAGAATGATGGTTGCCGGTACGATTAATGCTGGAGCCGCCAGCGCCTCGGTGGCATTTTTTGCCAGGCCGTTGATTACTTGATTCCCGGATTGATACATTCGGCAAGATGCCAACTCCGTGGCATCAAAAAGATCCGTCGCGTACCCGGCGGTGCGGAACGCCCGGGGAAGGGTGATGCCATCATGGCGGGAAGCGCGAATGGCGCTGTGGCCGCCAACGGCCATATAGGCCGCCTTTTGCGCAATAAATAATTGTCCGCAGCCAGCACTATAGGCCGGGTCCGTGGTTCTGCGCATGCGGCCAATGGGGAGAAAGCCCAGCAGAATAAAGTGCATCAGCGGAATCAGCATCTTTTCAGCCAAGCCCCTGGTTATCTGCCTTGGAAACCCGCTGCCCAGTGCCGCGGCACGGTTTTGCATAAATGCGGCCATGCGAATAAGGGCATCCGGGGCCAGTTCAACGTCCGCATCGATAAATACAAGCAAGTCGTACTGCGCCTGTTGGGCCAAAAGCCAGCAGGCATGTTGTTTACCACACCAACCTTCCGGTAACGCGGTCGAAGGCAACAGCCGCACACGGGAATCCCGCCGGGCCAGGCTCTGGACAATATCGGCGGTGGAATCTGTGGAATGGTCATCAAGGATAAGTAATTCAAGCGTTACATCGGTGTTGTTGAGAACCGATTCCGCCGCCGCTCGAATATGCTCCGCTTCATTTCGTGCGGGAATCAGAACGGATATGGCCGGAACAACCGCCTGCGTAGCGGCCCGGCTGGGAGTTTGAAACAATCCCAGATTCACCGTCAGCAGGGCTGCCGGAATAACCGCGAGAATCAGGGCAATAATAATCAATATCAGCAGCATTATGCCTCAGTATTATTGGCGTGGGTTGTGGTTTCCAACCCCTGCCGTTCCCCGTTCCTACGCATGCGCATATCGTAAATTCCCCCAATACCGGATCGCCCGGCAAGCAGCGTGGTAAAGCCGTCACCGGATCGCGAAGCGGCCTTGGCTCGCAAAATATCCTGCTGACGTTCCAGTTGCCGCGCCAGAAATTCTGTCCACTGTGCCGCCGATTGTTCCGGCTGCGCCTCGGCATGGATCGCTGCGCCCAGAGAAATTAATGCTTCTGGCAGCCGATGCTGCCAGAATACATATTCCACTGCCATGGGAACCAGGGTGATCGGACGTATATCCCGCGCCAAGTGCCCAATGCCCGGTTTAATGAATATGGGACGTTGGGCGGAATCGACAAATTCCCCCTGCGGCGTGACCCAGAGGATGGCTTTATTCTCTCGCAATACGTTGCGGCTGATTTGTAAAAACTCCGCGGCTCCGCGTGCAGTATATTTTTGTATCGGAAAAAAGCCCAATTTCCGCATAATCGGATACTGCCGCAGGGATTCGGCATCAATGGGGGAGTAGTGCCGATGGTGTGGATAAAATCGGCAAGCGATTACACCAGCCAGCAGCGGATCCCACCAGGACGGGTGATTAAGATAAATGACCGTCGGTGTGTCCGCCGGTGGTATAACGCTTTGGCAATCCAGTCGCACGGCATGAAAGCCCCGGCGTACAAAGCG
>JAJYZY010000183.1 GCA_021799715.1 Planctomycetota bacterium
ATGCAGAACGATGGTTTGTCGTCCGGAAGAAATGGTTAAATTCCGCGGGGTGGAACTCTGCCGCAGGGCCGGCAATTGGACCATCCATTCACCGCCGGCATCCGTGGTAGCCGCGACTTTCCGGCCGGCAAAACGTACGGTGATCTTCTGTCCGGGTTTCGCCCATCCCCATACCGGATCGGGCATGTTACGCTGCAGCACCAGATGATCCGTGAACATGTTGGAAAGCGTCATGGCCGCCGCGGCCTGCGGCGTGAGCATCAAGCCGATGATGGCCGCAAAGCCTATGAAAAAGGACAACATCGATCGCATGAAAGAATCTCCATTACATCCATTGCTGATGGTTGCACTGTGGGGCAATATATCGGGGCGGGGAAAATTAGCAACCCCCGGACCTGAAGGTTCACATTCCAGGGCCTGCAAAGGATGCGAGCCACTTCGGCAATTCACAGCCTGAAGTTCAAAACCAGCCCGGGCATAACGCAATGCGTTGCAGCGTTATCCCTTTATTCCCGTGGTGGCAATTCCCTCGATAAAGGTACGCTGGGCGACAAAAAACAGGATCACCACCGGCATAATAACCAGCACGCTGGCGGCCATGAGAAGATTCCATTGACTGCCGCCCAACTGGCTTTGAAAGGCATCAAGCCCCAAGGCCAAAGTGAACTGGTGGGAATGTTGCAGGTAGACCAGCGGCCCAAGAAAATCATTCCAGACCCCGAGAAACGCAAACAACGCCACAACACTCAGCGCCGGGCGGGCCAGGGGGAGGATGATGCGAAAAAATATGCCCAGTTCGGAACAACCATCAATGCGCGCCGCCTCGGAAAGTTCATCCGGAATGGTCATGAAGAATTGCCGCAGCAGAAAAATACTGAACGCCGATCCAAACCAGTACGGCACCCACAGCGGGCGAAAGGTTCCCAGCCACGCCACACCGGTATGATCTCCCAGCCATTTAAAAATAATAAACATCGATACCATGGTGACCGGAAAAGGAACCATCATGGTGGAAAGCATTAATGCAAATAATACGCCGCGGCCGCGGAAGCGAATCTTGGCAAATCCGTAGGCCACAACCGCGCTGGAAATGGTGGTGCCCAGCACAACGAGCACCGCGATGGTCAGGCTGTTGCGCGCCCAGAGCAGCATGTGGTATTGCCGCTCGGAAAACAAGTTGACATAATTTTGCCAGCGGAAAGGGTTGGGAATCAGGGTTGGTGGATATTGCGTGGCGGCGGATTCGGTTTTAAAACTCGTATCCAGCAGCCAGAGAAACGGAATCAGGGCGATCAATGACGCGCCAATAAGCAACGCATGCGTCAAAAGACGGCGGCCAATATGCTGCGGTCGGCCTCCGGCCGATCCGGGCGGCGCGGCGGGATCCACCGGATTACCGCCGGGGATCGACAGCTTTCCCTCCAGCAGTTCCTTGGAGACCAGATTGACCGGAATTTTTTCAGGCATCGTTCACTTTCCCTGATAATGTACCCAATGCCGACTGCTCCAGAAGGCGATGGCCGTGAGTACCAGCACCATCAGCAATTCCACCCAGGCCATGGCGCTGGCATAGCCCATGTGCAGAAAGCTGAAGGCATTATCATAAAGGTACATGGTAAATAAATACGTGACACGGTCGGGGCCGCCCTGCGTCATGACATACGGCACGGTAAAGTTCTGAACCACTCCGATAATGGCCATGATGAGATTAAAAAATATAACCGGTGAAATGCCCGGAAGCGTCACATGCCAAAGCTGCCGGGCCGGGCTGGCACCGTCGATTTCCGCCGCTTCATACAATTCTTTCGGAACATCCTGCAAACCCGCGAGGTAAATAACCACCGTATTGCCCAATCCCCAGAAACTCATAATCGCCAGCGATGGCATGGCCCACTTCGGGCTTGTCAGCCAGCCGGGCGGGTGAAGTATTCCAAGATAGCGCAGGCAGGTGTTAATCAAACCCAGTCGCGAATTAAATAACCAGAGCCATACCATTGATGATGCCACCAGGGGCACCAGTGACGGTAAAAATATGATGGCTCGATAAATGGCGATGCCGCGCACGCGGCTGTTAAGCAATAACGCCGCCGCGATCGCGATGATCATTCCCGCGGGCAGAGTTAAAAGAGCGTAATAACCCGTGTTACGTAAAGACTCCCAGAACACCGAATCATGCAGCATCGCATGGTAATTTCGCAACCCCACAAAAACCGGCGGCTGCAGCAGCGGATAATTGCAGAAACTTAAATAAAGCGACAGACCAATCGGCAATGCCATGAACACCACAAAACCGACGAGCCATGGCGACAGGAATGCCATGCCTTTTGCCGTCTGCTTTATTTCGTTTCTCCAATGGATCATTCAGCCGATTCCTTCATTGATCAGCGGTACACGACCGTTGGAACTGCATCCATGCCGGTTCATTTAAGGGCCCGCCGCAATTTCTGAACACGTTCATAACTGTCATATTCCCGCTGCAGACGATCTTGCGCTTTCTGCAGCGCCCGCCTTGGCGTTCGTTCCAGCAGCGCAACGGCCTGGGCCTCGGTATTAAGTTCATCAATGACCTGCGGCATAATCGGAATTTGAGGCAATCCGCGGGCGTTGGGACTGCTGGCAAGTTTTTCAAAAACGTTGATATACGGATTCGGATTGCGCTCGATAAAGCGCTTGCTGACCTTTCGCAGCGGCGAGTTCTTGCTCATCATGCTGCAGAGCCGCTCCATAACCGGCTGGCTTTCAACATAAGCGATAAAGGTGAAGGCCTGTTTGATATGCCTGGCACCGCGGGGAATAACAAAGGCGTCAAAGCCGCAGTAGGACACGTCCTTAAGCCCCGGAACCGCGGATGGAAACGGTGCCACCGCCCAGCCATAATTTTTCCGCCGCAGTGCCAGTGGCAGGGTCAAAGCCTTGGCATACGAGCAATGCAACGTGGAAAAGGGTTTATCGTAACTGTATATGTAATTCGCCATCCAGGGCCCCTGCTGTTCCATGGCCAGTGTGCCAAGCATGAATGGATTCTGCGCGGATTCAAAATTTCCCTGTGCGGTCGCGAAAGAGTTGATGGTATTGGGTCCCAGCCATTTGGAATAACTGGCTAACCACCGGTATGCGGCAATATTCTGCGGGCTGGTAAGCGTGAACTTATGGGTCTTGGCATTCCAGATATGGCCGCCAAACCAGAAGAACACTTCGGGATAATACCATCCCGGCTCGGTGGGCAGAAAACCCGCCCGCAACAATTGACCATCAGGACCGAATTTGGTGAGAACCCGGGCGTATGCATCAAGCTGGTGAATGGTTTGCGGGGCTTTATCGGGGTTCAATCCGGCAGCGCGCAATTTGGCGGCGTCGCTTTTGAAAATCAGCTTGTTATAGAACAATGCGATATCCGCCGGCGTGCTGACCAGCGCATAAAGCCGTCCATGATAATGACAGGCTCGCCAATAGACCTTTTTATATGTTTTGCTGGTAATGCCATGTTCCCGCGCCAGTTTTCCCAGCGGCGTCAGCGCGCCCAGCGAAGCGAACTGTGCGATATCATTATCCCATAGCCCGGCAATATCGGGCGGGACACCCGCGGCGGTTGCGATCAGCGTCTTTTTATCGATATCCGCCATGGAGACAAATTGAACATAGATATGCTTTTTCCGGCCCACCGTTGCATTGAAGTCATTGACAATGATCCTCATCTGCTGTTCTTCCGGCCCGGTCCATTTCTCCCAATAGGTGACAACAACCCGGCCCTTGGGCACTCCGGCCTGTTGCCGCGGCCCGAAGAACAGGATGGCAAGCGCCGGAACCAGCAATAGCACGAAGCCGATGTTTCTCAGCATTCGCCTCATTTGCAACCTCAACAAAACCTTCGGCTTTACTAATGGTATGCGCAAAATTCCTTTTTTGCCACTCATTGACCGGCAGGTATTCACGCCGGCTGCGTAACAGTTTATACGGCGATCAAACGGTCGCGGATTTCCATCCCGATGGCCATCGCAGTGGATGGGAAAACGCCCTCATTCCAGCAGTCCAGGCCAACGCAATACAAGGCCTTCGCCGGGGCATTTGGCGAACTGTCATATATCCCGGCAACTCGGCGGGCCATGCGGTTAACCATGCCGCGCACAACCCGCGCAATGCGTGATGCGCTGATCCATAAATGGCGATTCACACCGCCAACGGAACAAATGGCGGCAGCCCGTCTG
>JAJYZY010000184.1 GCA_021799715.1 Planctomycetota bacterium
TTTTGGCGCAAGTGTTGACTTATGCCGCCGCGTTGCCGCCATGGTGCCTTCGCCTTATACGCCTTTGTAATCCGGTGGATAGCAAATCAGTTCCAGAGTGTTGCCGGCCGGATCATGAAGATATATCCCGCGTGTGCCGTCACGGTGCTCGGCAATACTTTGGCCGTGCTTTTCGGCGGCGCGTTGCAAATCATCCGCGGCAACGCGCATTGCCACATGGGGCGGATGCTGCTGGGGGGAAACCAGTGCAAGCTTCCCCTGCCCCAACCGCAGAAAAGCCCAACTCGTATCCTGATATAATATTTCCGCCCCAAATTCTTTGACATAAAATTCCGCAGTCCCCGCGATATCAGGGGTTTGTATTGCGACATGATCCAGTGAAAACATCCGACACGCTCCTTTCCTTAATTCTACGCTGTTCTACCGCTTTAGTCATGGCGGCATTCACGACACTGTTGTTGGCCGCAGGCGGCAATTTGACCTTTCTGTTCATAATGCTAAGATATCAACGGTTTTTATGAGGTGTGCCGTGCGGACAGTTTGTGCAGCTATGACCCCGATGACAGTCGGGACGTTGCTGTTACAGCGTGGGATATGCTCCTGTGCTGCTGTCCGCGCTGTTATTGGCCGGTACGTTAAGATCTAACGTCCGGCGGGCACTTGTGTAATATTCAAAATTCAGAAACGTTTTACACCCTGCCTGGGCGCAGGGTGTTTTTGTTTGTGAATTCAAGGGTGCATGGCTGGCGGTAAATCCTTATAATGCTCCCGGCAGCCAACGAGGTTATTGTATGCAAAGAATTGAAATATATGACACGACGTTACGTGACGGCAGTCAGGGTGAGGGTGTAAGTTTTTCCCTGCAGGATAAATTGCTGATCTGTCATCGCCTGGATGAGCTGGGCGTAGATTTTATCGAAGGGGGATATCCATTATCCAATCCGAAGGATGCGGCTTTTTTCAATGAAGCCCGTGGATTAAAGCTCAAAACGGCCAAGCTTGTGGCGTTCGGAATGACCCGGAGAAAGGGTATAGCCGCCGCGGATGATACCGGCCTTATAGCTTTGCGCGATGCCGAAACCGAGTTTGTCACCGTGGTGGGAAAAACGTGGGACATCCACGCCACGGACGTTCTTGGCGTATCGCTGCAGGAAAATCTGGATATGATCGCCGATTCTATAGCGTATCTCACCCGTCAGGGCCGCAAGGTAATTTATGATGCCGAGCACTTTTTTGACGGTTTCAAGGCCAATGAGCCATACGCGCTTAAAACCATCACCGCCGCCGCGCAAGCCGGTGCTGTGCTTGTATGCCTCTGTGATACCAACGGCGGCACGTTGCCTCCCGCCGTGCAAAATGGTGTGCGGCACGCCCTGGAAAAACTGAAACTTCCTGTAGGTATCCACCCGCATAATGACAGCGGCGTGGCGGTCGCCAATGCGCTGGCGGCGGTAACCGCGGGGGCTACGCAGGTGCAGGGCACCATCAACGGCATTGGTGAACGCTGCGGCAATGTGGACATCACCACGGTGATCGCGAACCTGCGACTGAAATTGGGCTATGATTGTCTCCAGAAGCATTCGCTGATCCATCTGACGGAAACCTCCCGCTATGTTTATGAGATGGCCAATTTGAATCTGGTGAATAATCAGCCGTACACCGGGGCCAGCGCCTTTGCCCATAAAGGTGGCATGCACGTACATGCGGTCAACAAAATGGCCAGCAGTTATGAACATGTCGAACCGGAACTGGTGGGTAATTCACGGCGAATATTGGTTTCCGAGCTTTCCGGCATTTCCAATATTGCCGCCAAGGCCGGCAAGAAGTTTCATATCGAACACGACCGCGCTGTGCTAAAAAAAGTCCTGGATCAGGTAACGGAATTGGAGTCACAGGGGTATCAATTTGAGGCGGCTGAAGCGTCGTTTGAATTAATACTCCGTCGACAAATCGGGCGAACACGAAAATTCTTTGACCTTAAAAATTATCGCTGTGCCGTTTCCCGCCAGGCCAACGGGCAACCGGTTACCAAGGCGACGCTTTCCATCGCCGCCAATAATCGCGATATCAACGCCTCCGCCGAAGGCGACGGCCCAATTAATGCTTTAGATGCGGCCCTGCGCCACGCCTTGGAGCCGGAGTTCCCCGCGATTGCTGATTTGCATCTCGTGGATTACAAAGTTCGCGTCGTTAACGGACGGGCGGAATCAGCCGCAAAGGTGCGCGTCATCATTGAATTCCGCTCGCCGGAAGGCGTGTTTGGCACCATCGGCGTATCGGAAAATATCATCGAAGCCAGTTGGCAAGCCATTGCGGATGCGGTCGAGTATCGCCTCATTCATGCCCAGGAAGCCGCCGCAGTTGCACCGGCGGTCCATACGGCGATGTAATGGTGTCCCCGCAGCCATGGGAGGAATCCCATGGCCGTTGGTGATGGCCGTTGATTGCGGACGGGACGGCGAATGTCGTCGATGCCGCGGTTCGCGAATCCGGCCGCGGGTTTCCACCGCGCGGTTGCGTGCGACCGGGTGGGCGGGAGAATGGTGGTATTCCCGGCAGCCATGGGAGGAATCCCATGGCCGTTGATGATGGCCGTTGATTGCGGGCGTGGCGGCGGGTGCAGCGAAGGGTGAACCCCGCCACTTTGGGAGCGTGAACAAGTGCCTGTATTTCATTTCATTTTTCACGCGTACCGATCTTGGGGCGCGGACCACCCTGATGGCTATCGGCAGCATGGTCAGCGCGGGGTTATCCCACCTGATCCAGGGATCGCACGTTATCGCGACCGTTTGGCGAGATCGGCAAAAGTAGTATTTACTGCCGAGATGCAAACGATTTTTGTCGCAACCGCTCGTCAGGCCTGTTCCCGTAGAGAATGGCGATTGCACGCAATTGTGGCGACCCCGACGCACGTCCACGCCGTCGTAAGCTGGAAATCGGATATTTCTGAATCAGAGGTGACAGGTTCGCTGAAGCGGCTTATGAGTCGTGAAGCCGGCAAGTATACAAGCGATGGACTGGAACGCCGCTTTTCACGCGGGGCGTCATGTACCAGGATAAAAAATCAGTCGCACCTCACCAAATTGATTCATGAATACCTGCCTGAACATACGGGCGTCTATTGGCGCGAGGAAGTGGCAGGCGAGAAATAAAGTGGTATTCTAAGGTAGAGTGCCCGTCGCGTTCCCGGCAGCCATGGGAGGAATCCCCTGGCCGTTGATTGCGGACAGGACACGAATGTCGCCGACGCCGCGGTTCGCGAATTCGGCCGCGGGTTTCCACCGCGCGGCAGCGTACGACGGGGTGGCGGGAGAATGGTAGTATTCCCGGCAGCCGTGGGAGGAATCCCATGGCCGTTGGTGATGGCCGTTGATCGCGGACGGGACACGGATGTCGTCGATGCCGCGGTTCGCGAATCCGGCCGCGGGTTTCCACCGCGCGGCTGCGTGCGACGCGGTGGCGGGAGAATGGTAGTATTCCCGGCAGCCATGGGAGGAATCCCATGGCCGTTGGTTGCGATTATGGTAAGTCGAACAATGCCGTTGGCGTTTTCGGCGATTTATATTATTAACTGAAGGATAACCGTGACTGAAGAACTTTCCTCACAATACCAACCGGCGGAAGTGGAAAACCGGATTTATAAAAAATGGCTGGATCAAACCGGCGGCTTTCATGCCGTTGCCGGAGATAAACCGGTGGACCAACGATTCAGCATGGTCATTCCGCCGCCGAATGTGACTGGAGCGTTGCATCTGGGCCACGCCATTAACGCGACCATTCAGGATATTCTGGCCCGCTATCACCGCATGTCCGGCCACGACACGCTCTGGATGCCCGGAATTGACCACGCCGGAATTGCCACGCAGGCCGTGGTGGAAAAGACGATTTTTGAAAAAGAAAAATTAAATCGCCATGATCTGGGCCGCGATGAACTCGTTACGCGGATTTGGGAATGGAAGGAAAAATTCGGCAATCGCATTCTCGATCAATTAAAAGCGGTGGGGGCCTCCTGTGATTGGCCGCGCACGCGCTTTACGCTTGATGACCAATGTGCCGACGCGGTGCGCGAGGCGTTTTTCAAACTTTTCAAGGACGGCCTGATTTTCCGCGGCTTACGCCTGGTCAACTGGGACACCCATCTGCAAACCGCCGTGGCCGAT
>JAJYZY010000041.1 GCA_021799715.1 Planctomycetota bacterium
ATAATCCCCACGACCATTCCCATAATCACCAGGGTCAGGTCCGCAAGGTGGGTGTGCCAGAGCAAAGGAAGAAGATAACCAAAAACCGCACCGGCCGCGGCCATGAATACCGTCAGCACCGGCCGGGCCATGCGGACAAATTCCAGCCAGAATATCATACCCAGCACAAACAATGCGGCCGCGCTAAAAAGCATGGCATTGCCGATGGTGTGGGGAATCCACATGTTCATTGCCGTCATTGCTCCAACGCCGCCAGCACCAGAAAGGTGATTTCAAAAAGACCATCGCATGCCAATGGCGCAACCACGGTTTGCCCATTGGCTCTTCGTCTGCGATGTTCGATTAGTATATCATACCCGCAGCAAGGCGCATACTGCGCCGTTAAACTGGCGGAAAGCGCCAAGCGGGCGGGCTAATTGCCCAGTTGAGTCGGCAGGGGGATTTTGTGCTGTTTCATGGGAACTCGGTAACGGGGCTTGGCTTTGGGCAGTTTCAGCCCGCCGCCGACGGGCGTCGCCGTTATGATAGTTTGCTCCGGAAGACGCTGTTTTTTAATGCCATATTGCACGATCCGCCCGGTTGGACCATTAAATTGCGGCTCCGACGATCCTTGCCATACCTGCCCGAGATAGATGTCCCGATCCGTCAGCAAACCATCAAAGTGATACCGCTGCCCCACGCCGTCCGGCAGTTGATGCATCAGCCGGCCATGTTCGTAAAAAGCCGAATAGTTATCCCACCACGCGGTACACCGATGCCCATGAAAGCGCACCGTGGCGCTATTCATCCAGGGTTCCACTTCGATAACCCGTATTCTTCCACTTATCGGGCGTACCAGACCGGGCCGCCCCGACGGATCTAACGACGTGGAACAGCCGGCAATCAGCAGACTCATTACCACCATCGTTGCGGCTAAGCCAATCGGTACGCCCAAATCGCGCCGTGCATGTTGTGGTGCGGGTTGTGCCATAACGTTAACATGATAAACGAATTTCACCGGTTAATCCCGTTCGCTGTATTTTCGGATGTTTTTCTTTGAATCGCTTGACCGGCTTACCGCTGGTCGATAAATTCTCTCTGTTCGCGTGGTTCCTGTGTGATCGCTCGCCGCTTAAGAATCGTAACTGCCTTGGAACAGTCGGATGCGAAATGAAGAGATACCCAATCCCGCCGTTTATCGGTTGAGTTTCTACTTACGCCAACTGGAATCGTTCCACCGCGGAGATCGCCATACCATCAGCAGCAAGCAGTTGGGTGAAGCTCTGGGATATTCCGATGCGCAGGTGAGAAAAGATCTGGCGTATTTCGGCCAATTTGGCCACCCCGGTATTGGCTATCGGGTCGATGATCTGATCCATCAACTCAAAAAGATTCTCGGCACTGATAAAATCTGGAATGTCCTGCTGGTTGGGGCGGGAAACCTGGGACGGGCGTTGCTGGCGTATAAGGGCTTTGTCCGCAAAGGTTTTAAAATGGTGGCCATATTTGACACGGACACCGCCAAGGTGGGGAAAAAAATCGGCGACCTGCAGATTCGCTCGGATCAGGATATTGCCGCCGTAGTCGCCGAATTGCACATTCGCGTGGCCATGCTGGCCGTACCCGTTGAAGCGGCGCAGAATGTTGCCGATGCATTGGTTGTGGCGGGAATCAAAGGCATACTGAATTTTGCTCCCGTAGCCTTGAATGTACCGGCGGATGTGGTCGTGCAGAGCGTGGACCTTGCTTTACAGCTTGAACAGCTTTCGTTCCGGATGAGCCTGGGCGAAACAGGGCCGGGTGAAGCGCCGAACCTGTAGATGAAAGCGGCTTGGTTACTTGCGAAATTGAAATAGATATTGACTTACCACAAATGCGCCAACAGGCGTTTCCCCGGCGTGAAGATTTTGCGAGGTTGGTTGTGTCAGCCGAGAAATACTTCCGACGGGCAGGATGTTTCGGAATCTTCATCATGCTGGTTCATCGGAACGCTTTGATCGACCAATTTGGGCAGGCCATCACTCGGTGCCGCAAAAGAAACAGGGAAGTTTGAAACTCGGCCGCGCCCCGCCACGCTGCGCGCCGGCGGAGCTTCGCTACGCGCGGAACGCCGCATTGCATCAGTGGTGGCAGGGTCATCCGGCTTGCCGCCCGCGAACTTGTAATCTGGATATGCCATGGCAAGCTCCTTATGTTGTGGCAAACGTTCGGAGTTGCTCGGTCTTTCCTCGTATGCGCTATTATACACAATCTACTCCTTCAACAGCAAGAAAAAAGTAGCCGGAATTTTCGGACACTTTTTTCCCGCGGCCCAAGACCATACTGCAGCCCGGCGCACGCACCACACGCTAACACCAAAGCTATATACGAGCGCGGATACACTGAAGGCTTATGACTCTACCTCCGAATCCTCGGCATGATGGTTTGTCGGCTCAAAGACGTGATTTTCTTTAATTTTTGCGGCTCGGTTTGGGCGTGGCCTGCAAAGCCGCCAGCAAGGCGGCGGACCGCCCGGTAATTTTCACGTCATACCAGCCGGCGGCGGCACGAAACCCGTCACTGCGACTTAAGCCGTACAACACGATGTTCCGCAAAACCGGAAGTTCGGATTTTTTATTCTCGCGGGCCAGTTCCATGGCGGCAAATTCCCTGATTTTGCGGTGATCCCGCTTCAGGAACTGTTTCCATAGGGGTTGAATTAAAGTCGCAAAATCGGCCTTGTGGCTTTGAATCATTCCGGCGAGCGCCGCTTCAACGATGCCGGCGTTTGGCGAATCCAATTCAGCGGCCAATATCTTCCGGGCCTCCCGGTTATCGCTATTGGCCAGCACTGTCGCCGCAGCCACGGCCCGCTGAAAATCGCTGTCTTGCCCGCCACCAGCGGCTGTCGCGTAATCTATGAGTGCCTTCAAAATGGTGAAACGGTGCGGAGTGTCTTTCGCATCCGCGTAGGCCAGTGCCCAATTCAAGAGAATGGGTTGTCCCTGTTGAATCAATGCCATGATGCCGGGAAGGGGTTCTTTGCCGGAAACCGCCAGTTGTGCGGTATTTGCAATACCCGTTAATAAAGGGGAATCCGCCTGCCTTATGAATCGCACATCGGAAGGCGAAAGACCTTTGGGATATTGAATTGCCAGCAGGCCCAGCTCAATTTTATCAATTGTTCCCCTGGCTTTACGCAGCATGCCGGCAAGCAGTTTGGGGGCCGCGGGATCATTCAAGACCAGCAGTGATTGCACCGCCCGGCGGCGCAGCGACCACGGATTGTGAACATCGCGGGCCATCACCACGGCCCATGGACTGGCCGATGTGATTTTTTGCGCTGCTACGCGGGCCAGCAGCGCATCTTTCAGTTCTACCAGTCGTGTCGCGCGTCGCGCCGCCAACTGCATCAACAATTTCAGCCCGCGGTCCGTCAGGGCCGACTGCTTGCACTGCAGCAGCGTTAAAGCGGCGTAATAGCGCGTGGCGTCGGTCTGGCTGCCGGTAAGCGCGTTAAGTACCTTGATGGCTGGCGCGGCCTTGCCACGGTTAACCAATTCCGATGCGGCCATGAGTTTTTCCGAGGGTTCAATAGCTGAATGGATAACCTCTACAAGTTGTCGGGAAGAAATATGCCCGGATTGAATCATAACGGCCAGCGATGGACCGATTAATCGGGGAATCGGAATGGCCAGAAACTTTGCGACATTGATAATCTTGGCGTTTTTGCTTACCGCATTGGCATCCAACAGGCCGATGAGTTGCAATTCCGGCCAGCGGGTATGGCTGATGGTCAGAAAAAATGGTGTCAATGCGGGATCATCGGTTGATTTAAGCGACCCCATGACGATTGATCCGGCCATACTCGGTGATAGCGCGAGTCTGAAAAGTTTTTCGGTTTCATTAAATACCGGGCCTTCGGCGATTGCCGTGGGAAGTGTTGCCGCCACCGCGGGGGTTCCGGTGGAAGTTGCCGCCGCCATGACAACTTTTGGAGCCGCCGCATGCGCAATCGCGCAGTTGGCCATGAGCGCCATACCCGCAGCGAGACATTTCAAAGAGATATTTACCGCCATGGTGAGTACAAGCTCCTGTTAAACCAGAGCATCATGATAAGCGATGGCGGCATAATTCAGAATACGACGGGCTTATGGTCCGGGACCGCCGCCGGATGATGCGCCATCAGGTTGCCCAAATTGGCCGGTCTGATCGGTGCATTTCGCCATGCAGACATTGCATGTATGATTGCTTCGACACAGGCGGATGGTACGCGGCGGCACAGTACGTTTCGTTATCGCGGCCATACAGGAGACAGTCGATGACCTGCATTTGGATGAATGGCAAGCTGGTGGAGCCGCAACAGGCGACCGTCAGCATTTTTGACCACGGTGTATTGTACGGCGATGGCGTATTTGAAGGTCTGCGGCAATACCATGGACGGGTTTTCCGCCTGGCGGATCATATCAAGCGGCTTTACGCCTCGGCCCGGGCGATCCGTCTGGACATTCCCTATTCCGCCGCGGAAATCACCGCCGCAATCGACACAACGCTTAAGGCCAACAAACTTGAGGATTCGTATATTCGTCTGGTGGTAGCGCGCGGCGGCGGGTCGCTGGATATTTCCCCGGCCAATTGCGGCACGCCCGGCGTGTTTATTATTGCCGGCCGCATTGCCATGTATTCCGATGATACATATCGCAACGGCATGGCCATTATTACCGCCAGCACGCCGCGGATTGCGGCGGCGGCATTATCACCCCGCATCAAGAGCCTGAATTATCTTAATAACATCATGGCGAAATGGGAGGCTATTGACGCCGGCGTTCCTGAAGCGGTCATGCTGAATCATCTGGGATTCGTGTGCGAATGTACCGCGGACAATATCTTTATTGTGCGTGACGGACAGTTAATTACGCCCGCGGAAGAAAGCGGCATTCTTCTGGGCGTCACCCGCGGCGTGGTGCTGGAACTGGCGGCAGAAGAGCGGATTGCCACGCGGCAAACCAATTTAACCCGATATGACCTGTACACCGCCGATGAATGTTTTCTCACTGGAACGGGTGCGGAGATTGTTCCGGTGGTGGCGGTGGACAAACGCAGCATTGGCGATGGCAGGCCGGGGGCAATGACGCGCCGGCTCACGGAAGCATTCCACCGGTTGGTTCGCGCGCAATAATCTCCGGCGGGGCCGTGCGGGGCTATTGCAATCGGCAATGCTTCCGGACAAAGGATTATCCATCCACGGTTTCAAGCTTGGCAAAGCTGAGCATCAGCGTGCGGCGACCTGATGCCTGAAAGTTGATTTCCACGCGATAATCTCCGCCGACTTCATCAATATCCTCAACCCGGCCAATACCAAATTTGGCGTGCCGCACCAGCGTGCCCCGGCGGAACCGGGTGTTGCCCACCGCCGCGGATTCCCGCACCACGCGCGCAACCGGCCGATCTGAAGCTGCCGATGCGTACCCGCGCGGCGCGTGATAACTGACTCCATCGCGAAAGCCGGGGGATCCCGCCGGCCGCTGCAACGCGGTGTGATCAAAAACTTCCAGGCAATCATCCGGAATTTCTTCTAAAAATCGCGATGGATTTCTGGCCTCACTGCGACCCATCATCGTACGATAGATCGCACGGGTTAAGATCAGATGTTTCATGGCGCGTGTGATGCCCACAAAGGCCAGTCGGCGTTCTTCTTCCACATTCATCTCGGCGGCTCCGCCGCCGAAGGTGCGCTGATGGGGGATCAAGCCATCCTCCATACCCACCATGGCGACAACCGGAAATTCCAGTCCTTTGGCGGCGTGCAGGGTCATGAGTGTGACTGCGGTGTTTTGATCCTTTAGTCTGTCGGCATCGGATACCAGCGTGACACCGGTCAGATAATCCTGCAAACTTCCACCGGGATTCTGACGGTCAAATTCAGCCGCAACATTCACCAGTTCCAGAATATTGGCGTTGCGTTGCTCATCATCTTCGCCGGAACCGGAGTCCATGAGTTTCATACCGGATTGTTCAATAACCGTCTCAATAATTTCAGCCACCGGCACGACCGCGGCGTTCCCGGAATTGATTTCCCGCGCTTGATCCGATGCGTCCATTGGAACTTCCGGCGATTGGGCATATTCCGATTCAAAGTTTGGCTCCCCGCTTTCACCGGCGGCCTCATCGGGAACAAATGCCGGGTCAAATAACGGATCTGCAGCCCCGCCGGAAAAATCCAACATGCCGGGATCGGATTGATTAAATTCCCCATCCAACGCGGAATCCGGCATCGCGGCCCCGGCGGCGGATTGCACAAACTTGCGCCGCCACGAATCAATCATGGCGGCAAATCTGACGCACCCCTCGCCGGCGCGGCGGGGAAGTCCTTCAATGGCCGAAGCCTGGCGGCAC
This sequence comes from Planctomycetota bacterium, assembly GCA_021799715.1. The sequence goes on from JAJYZY010000041.1 coordinate 6,355, forward strand.
GCTTCCATGAGTGTGATGCGATGTTCGTTGGCATATCCCGACAGACGCGCCACGCTGGTTTGCCCGATGGACCGCGGTGGGACATTGATGACGCGTTCCAAACTGATATTATCTTCCGGCGTGGTGATCAGGCGCAGATATGCGATCACATCCTTGACTTCCTTACGGCCATAGAATTCCGTACCGCGGATAATCTGATACGGCACGCCGGATTTCATCAAGGCGTCTTCGAGTACGCGCGTCATGGCATTGATACGGTACATGACAGCCATTTTTTCCCAACCAATATTCTGCTGGTCATGAAAATTCTTCAATAGTTTGACCAGTTCATGGGCTTCCTGATGTTCATCAGCGCATATCAGATGCGCAATTTTCGGCCCGGTTTCATTTTCCGTCCAGAGGTCTTTGTTTTTCCGGGCAACATTATTGGCAATCAATGCCGATGCGGCTTTGAGGATGATTTTGGTGCTGCGATAATTCTGCTCCAACAGCACCACTTTGGCGTTGGGGAAAAATTGTTCAAATTCCAGAATATTGGATAGATTCGCGCCGCGCCAGCCATATATCGACTGATCCGGATCGCCGGTGACGCAGATATTTTTATGACTCATAGCCAGCATGTGGGCAATAACAAACTGCGCATGGTTGGTATCCTGATATTCATCGATCAGAATATATCGAAACCGCTCCTGCAATTCGGCCCGCACCTGGGCATGGTCCCGCAGCATAACGGCGGTTTTGAAAAGTAGATCGTCAAAATCCACCCCTTTGTTTTCATTCATCAACTGTTCATACGCCATATAGGCGCGCGCAATGTTGCGATCATTGAACATGGTGGCGGTTTTGCTGAACGCCTCGGCGGATTTGAGCTTGCTTTTGGCATCGCTGATGGCACCAAGCACACGATCCGGTTTCATGGAATCAGGTGAAAGACCGGCTTTTTCCATGGCTTGTTTCACAATTTTAAGCTGGTCGGACGTATCCATGATATTAAAATTCGGGGCCAAGCCCATGACCGGCGCATATTGCCGCAGCAATCGGGCGCACAGGCTGTGAAACGTGGCCACCGTAACCCCACCGGACAACCGCGCAGGCAAGGCCCGCAGGAGGTCCATCGTGCGCTGCCGCATTTCACCCGCGGCCTTATTGGTGAACGTGACCGCGAGAATATTCCACGGCGGAATGCCGTTGGCCACCAGGTACGCGATCCGCCGGGTGATGGTGCGGGTTTTTCCCGATCCGGCGCCGGCCAATACCAGCAGCGGACCGTCAATATGCGTGGCCGCTTCGCGCTGCGGCGGCGTTAAACCCGCAAGAATTTCATTGGCATCAACCGACATCAAAAAACCTCAATCATATTTACCCTGCCGCCATTATTCCGGGCACGGATGTGCTACTATACACCAAGCCGACGCGATGGCGAGTCTATGATTTTTCACGCATCGCGGAGTCCTGGTTCCCTTCCGGTTCGGCGGGCAATAAATGAAACAATTCCTGTATGGCACCGGCAAGATGAATGCGGCGATGGTGAGTGGCCTGCGTGGTGAGTTCCGTTACGGGCACATGCAGAATTTTCCCCACCAGCCGATGCGCCATTTTACGCACCGCCTCCCGTTGGGATTCTGTCAGTTCCGGATTGGCGGCCAGCAACAGATCCAATTCCTGATCACTGATTTGCCGACAATGATGATACAGCGCCTTGACCACCGGCCCGGTATTGCGCGCCGCCAGCCAGTGCATGAAATCAGCGGTATGACGTTCAATAATCGAACGGCTGAAATCAACTTTGGCCCCCCGCTGCCCGCGGTTGTTCTGCGCCACACGCTGCAGATCGTCAATATTATATAAATAGACATTCCCCAACCGCGCAACATCAGAATCCACATCACGCGGAACGGCAATGTCCACAATCACCAGCGGGCGGTACTGCCGGGCTTTCATGAGCGGTTTCATGGCATCGGCGGTGATAATCGGTTCCGGTGACCCCGTGCTGGTGAGAACAATATCCGATATGGTCAATAGTTCGGTAAGCCGCGAGAGTTCCGCCGACTCCAGGCGGAACCGGCCCGCCATCTCGGCGCTCTTTTCCGGCGTGCGATTGGTGACAATCATGCGGCCAGGCTGCAGCGCCGCCATGTGACGCAACATAAGCCCGGCCATTTTTCCCGCGCCAATAAGCAATACGGTCTTGTCATCAAAGCGATCAAATACGCCCCGCAATAAATCCACACCGATACTGGCAACCGACACATGTCCGTCGCCCAGACCGGTCTGTTCGTGGACATCCTTGGCGGCGGCAAAGGAACGCTGAAAAAGCGAATGAAATACCGGCCCCACCGCCGCAATTGCAGCCGCGCGCTGATAGGCCTGTTTTACCTGGCTGAGAATCTGCGTTTCCCCAAGAACCAGTGAATCCAGTGAACTTACCACGGAAAAGAGATGTTCCACCACCGCCTGCTGTTCCATGCGATACATGCCGCCGCCGGCTTCAGCAGCGTCCACGCCCCGATTATCCGCAAGAAATTGAACCATTTCCTGGGCCGTCGGCTCGGCGGTGCCGTGCCGCGCCACATACAATTCCACACGGTTGCAGGTGGAAACAATGACCGCTTCAGCGGCGGGGAAGCGTTGCTTGAAAGCCAGCAACGCGGCATCCGCGGCCTGATCCGAAAAGGCCAGCGTTTCACGCAGGCGCACCGGCGCTGTGCGGTGGTTCAGCCCCACCATCAGTACCGATGATTCAGATGGAATAATTTTCTGCATGCAACAGCTTCAAGAGCCTTTATAACATGACGACAAAAACCGTCATCAACAGTACAAATCCGATAATACTCAACCACGCGCACCGGGCACCGCGCAAGATCGGCACAAGTCGCATGTTTAACAGCGACCCGTACACCAGCCAGACCACAGCGGTCAATATAACCTTGGGAGAAAAATACCAATGATGGCCCATGAGTTGCGGATCGCGAACCGCGCGGAATATGCCGGTAAGCGCGGCGAGCGTCAACAATGCAAAGCCCAGCACAATGGCGTGACGGGTAAATTTTTCGATGGAGGCCAGCGATGGCAACGCGAAAAAATCCCAACCCGCCCGACCTCTTTTTTTCAGCCGCTGATCCGCCAGCAGATACGTAATGCCTCCAACGCACCCGGCGGCAAAGCTTGCGGTGCCCAGAAGCACGCTGGCGATATGGGCGGCCACCCATGGATTATGCGCGCCAAAATGCCGCACGCCTAAAACTCCCAGTACGATTCCCACGGCCATAATTGCAAAAATCATCGGAAGCAAAAATGCGGCCAGCGCCCGCAAGTGCCGTGTCCACTGCAAATACGCCCAAAGCATGGACAGCACCAGCCCCAGAAGTAAAAATGCGTCAAAGTAATCGGATAATGGCAAGGTCATGCGATGCGCATCGACCATGCGGCTTAGCAGAAGCAGAGCGGTTAAAAATACGCCGTTACCCACCGCCAGCTTGGGTGAAAACAGGCCCTCGGTTTTAACGCCGGGCGTTGTACCCGCCGTGTGTTGCCGCCCCATGGCCTGAAACTGCAACCAGAATGCCACCAGATACGATGTGGCTGCCGCGGCGGCGGCCGCAAACTGCAAAATAGTCAAATGCGTATATGGTTCCACAGGATTGGGCATGTACCGTTAATTCCTCGCTTCGGAAGCCGGTGCTGCACCAACGGCCGCAGAATTCACAGCCTCAAGAAGCCACCGCCTGAAAAGCTCTTCTGCGCCGGCCTCTCCGGATTGCTCTAACGTATGACGCATCCGTTCACCGGACAAGCGCTGCAAGAGATTTCTGCGGCATTCGGCATTGGGGATGCTTTGCAGCACAGTTTCCCGCCACCGCGCGGATAATTCTATTTGCTTTATCCGCACCGCATCCAGTGTAGCCGCCAGTTGCCGGGCCAAGTCGCCGGACAAACCCGGCGATGCGCCGCCGGAGGTTACCGCCAATGTTACCGGGCCGCAACGTTGAACCGCGGGACCAATAAAATCCCCCGACTGCGGTTCATCGCAGCGGCAGCACAGCACTCCGAGTTGTCCGGCATCCATGGAAATTTGCGCATTGACCCGCGGATTATTTGTTGCCGCAAATACCAAAACCCATCGCGGTTGGCCGGCTTGGCTTAAATAACCGGCTTCATACGCCGAGACAACACACCGCACTTCGGGCAGTTGCGCAAAGCTCGCAATAAACTCCGGGCTTATCACCGTCACCAGTGCCCCGGCCTTCAGAAGCCCCTCCGCTTTGCGCCATCCAACCGCCCCGCCACCGACAATCAGCACCGGTTTTGCTTTCAGTTGGAGAAATATAGGATAAACGTCATCCATTGCCGATATATCTTAGCAAAATTGAGCGTTAAAGTGTAATTGTGCATCCATAGACAGCGGTTATACGCGATGAACGAAACACCGTGCAGTGATTCATTCGAGCACGTCACGGGGCATGGGCGATGGCATATTGCAATACATTGGTGGCCAGTGCCACCGCGGATTTGGGAGTATAACCCGATATACCCCATGTTTTGATACCCAAAAAGCCCGCGGTCAGATCATCGGGTGAAAAGACAATCACCCATCGCCCCGCATGCTTAATTCCCAGAAGCTCAGGCGCGTGTTTCAGGCCATTGGTATCAATATAGTAACGCCGGTAGTCCACGCGCGTAGCCGACCTGCCGCCAGGAATGGAACCGGTATAGATGGAACATTTCTGCGGCAGCCGTTGCAGTACCGCCTTGGGATAAAGTTTCATAACCAGTGCGGTGAAGGCATCGGTGAATTGTTGCTGACCCCCCGCGGCATCGGCCAGCAGCATACCGCCCTGATTCAAATAGTTGCGCAGGGCCGCAATTTGCTTTGCTGTAAATGTAAAGCGCCCCGTTCCGGTCATATCGATAAGCGGCGTTGTTTTAGCATTGAGACCGGCGGCCGTAACCGTGGATACATGGACCGCAGTTTGGGCGCTTGCCCGGACCAGTAGCGTTAACCGGGGCCAAGCGCCGGGTTCCGGATTCCAGTTACCACGATATTTCAACCGCCCCACTGCAATGGTGGCAACCGGGCTGCTGGAAGGAACTTTCGGCGTCAGGGAGTGCAGGCGATCCGCAAGATACCCCTTGCCGGTGGCATACAAATACAGATTCATCGGGAATTCCCAATATTGTTTTTGGGCAAAGGCCCGGCGTTCCCACACCGCGCTCATATCGTTCGGACTGATCACCCACACATCGCGCACGCCGTTTGAAATTGCCAGCATATTAAAATACATGTGGTACCAGGGCTGCATGGTCAGCAACATGCTTTTGGGGGTAAGACGGTGAAACTCATACTTATTGTCCATAACAGCCCGGCCAACTTTCAACATGGCGCGTTGAAATTTAAGCGATCCCCCGTCACAGGAACAAAACACCATGCCGCCAGCATTGATATAGTCGCGTAATTCATCGATCTGTTTTTTGTTGAACTTCGGGTCTTGATAACCGGTAATCATGAGAATTGGAGAATGCAGCCAATTGCGTACCGGCGAATTAAAATTGACGACCTGCCAATTCAACGGCGTCTCATTGTTTGAACTGATCCAGGATGTCACATTGGCCACATCCCGCTGCCGGGCGTTCCACTGCCCATAAAAGTTGGGACTGTATTGCAGCTTGTTCATAAACACGGGATTCAATCCGCGATCCAGAATCAGAAGCGCATACGCGGTGGCGATGACCGATGCGTGGCTGTTATCGGGAGCGGGAATGTTTGCATTCGGATTGAAGTACGTGACGAAATGTGCCCGCCATGATCCGTTGGACCGCTGTTTTGCCAGAAGCGTCCTGACATAATCGTTATACCAATTGTGCCCGCCAAAATATTGCAGGCCCGAAGCCAGGCCCACGCGTTCGTAACAATACATCGCATACGGATCATCTATCGTTGGATCAAAATTTTTATTTATCCAATGCAGGCCGGCCAGGACATTGCGATCCACAATCGGACGGATGCCGACATTCTGCGCTCCGAGGAATTCATCGCATATCAGCAAACTTGCCACACCCGCAGGTGTGAACGTCATCATGCGGCCGGGGAGCGCGGCGGTAACGGATGGCGTTTGCGCCAGGCCCGCATAACCCCATGAGCCGTTGATAAACTGTCCGCGTCTCCAATGCGAAGCCGCTTGCAGCCAATATCGGGCCGGAATCGGCAAGCCTGCGTGGGCCGCCGCCCACATGCCTAATACCCCGTATTGCGTGTTGGAATTATCGCACCAGTCCGCTTCTCCGGTCGGAAACCGCTTGTTATAAGCGGGCGTGCCCCACGCATAGGCATATCCACCCCCCTGATGCATGCTGCGAAATAGATATGTCGCATCCCAGCGCAGAACGGTGCCATAGGCACTGCGACGCGGCAACAACGCCAGGGCGTTGGCCTGAAATGATGCGGCATAAGTCGTGTTGTTCCGATGCGAAACCAGAAACGCAATGGACTGCTTCATGGGTGATTTAAATATGTACAGCCTATTGAGCTTCAGGCTCTGTTCAACGTCCAGCAGCGATTCCACAACCAGCGCGGATTCGCCCAGATACTCCTGCGAACCTGACCTGGCTCCCTGTTCCCAAAATGTTTTGGCGTTCCGCTGTGAAAGCAGATAATCAACACCGCGTTTGATGGCCGAAATAACCTTGGCGCTCGAGGCCGGCGCATCTGCGCGAGCTATTTCCAATGGCGAAAACGCCAACACCCATGCCAGGAATATTACTGCGGAAAATTTGAAACTGGCACGCAACATATTGACCTCGAAATATTTCCAAGCGGCACCGCATTTTCCTGTTATTGTATAGCGGTGTACGGTACTGTTTCTATACGCCGCAGCCCTGGACAATATCAGTTAAATCCACAATATTTTGAATTTCATGATCCGGCCTTACGCGGCGCTTGCGGTTAGTCAACGTGCGGGCGGCCGGCTTCCATACGGTTGTCATCCCCGCCCGCCGAGCGCCTTTAATGTCGGCCCCCAGCGTATCACCAACAAAGACCGCATCTTCCGCGGCAACGCCCAACTGTTGCAAAGCCACACGGAAAATTACCGGATGCGGTTTGCGGTAAATGGTATTGGAGGAATAGATACGCGTGGGAAAAAATTCCAGAAGGTTTTCCCTCGCCAGATGCCGGTCCAGGCAATAATCCGGTGCGCAGGTATTTGAGACAATCGCCAATTTCAGTCCCTGCTCCTGAAATTCCCGCAACATCTCGTGTGTGCCTTCCTCCACCGTTGCCCGGCGCACCACGGGCTTGTACCAGCGCCAAACCAGAGCCGGGATATCCTCCGGGGGTACTGGAATATTGAGTTTCGTCAGCACCCGACAAATCACATCATTGACATTGAAATCCCGCCGCCGAATATTGGACCAGATATATTTGCTGCGGAACGCTCGAAAATGCGCCCGTGTGTAGATTTCAAATTCCGGCAACGGAACGTCCAGGGAATGCAGGTGGCGGTACGTATCTTTAGCCCCGATAACAAACAGCGCGCGATGATCCAGATGATCAAACTGCAGAAGCGTATCGGCTAAATCAAAGAGTATCGCTTTTACCATCCCGTGCCATCCGCATAGACAACCGCAATGAGTATAATCGAAATGAGCAAGGCTTACATCACAAGAAGTTCTTTATAGCGAATATACATAAAAAGAAAATTTCGCAATTTTACGTCTGAAAAATGCAAAAAATTGTAATTTCTTTGTTTCCATGGTCGATAAACCAAGATAAGATATGATTGTAGGCTTAAGGAGTGCGCCCTGCATGATCTGGTCTGATCCCAAAATTGAGGAACTTGCCAAGCAGATGGCGTTTACGCCGGTTGCCAAACGGCACGAGCAATTGCGGGCGGCCGTTGGCCTGTTGGGACAGATTGATGTAACCGAAGATTATCCCTGGGAATTTGTGCTCTATCGCCTGACGGGATATCGCCCGAAAGATTCCGCAGATCATATTATTTCCGGTAGAGCTTTGCTGGCGGATATTGCCGGTCTGGTGGAAAGTGTTTCTGATTCGCTGAATATCCCCCTTGCGGACGCCGGAGACGATGTGCTGTCTCTGGAGCAAATTACACAAAAATTCAAGGTATCCAGCAAAACCATTCAAAGATGGCGGCGCCGGGGCCTGGCGGCGATGCGGTTTGTCTATCCCGATGGCGTAAAACGACTCGGTTTTTTAAATGGAGACGTGGAACGGTTCTCCACACAATTTGCGACGCGCGTTGAAAAATCGGCGCGATTTCGGCAACTCTCGGAAGCGGAAAAGGCCGACATTATCCGCCGCGCCCGCCGCCTGGCAGTGCATTGCCGCTGCTGCCTGAAACTTATTTCCCGCCGGATTGCCCGCCACACCAAACGCAGCCCGGAGACCATTCGTTATGTCATACGCCGCTGGGATGCGGAACACCCCGATCAGGCTGTGTTCCCGGATTCACCCGGGCCATTAACGGATCAGGATAAGCGCATCATTGTGGACTGCTTTGACCGCGGAATATCGGTGGATTGTCTGGCCAAGCGGTATTGCCGCACGCCCTCAAGCATTTATCGCGTGGTGGGTCAGGACAAAGCCCAGAGAATAAAAAATCTGGTCATTCGTTTTGTGACCAATCCGCTGTTTGATCATCCGGATGCGGATCATATTATTTTGACGGTATTACCGGAAAAGGCCCGTCAACAACCGGTTGACCCTCTGGCGGGTCTGGATGTAAAGGAACACATCGTCCTGCGGCAACCCAATGATATTCCCGCCTATCTTTCGGATGTGTTCCGGCAGCCGATGCTGCCCAATGCGGTGATCATGGACGCATTTCGCCGAATGAATTATCTCAAAGCCAAAGCCGCCCGACTTCAGGCGCGCATGGATATAACCGCTGCGCACGGCGCGGAAATACAGGCCATTGAATCGCTTTTGGAAAGTGCCGGTGTTATCCGCAATCAGATATTGCAGGCGCACCTGCGGGTGGTGGTGCATGTCGCCAGAAAGCACCAGCATGCCCAGCATGATCTATTTGAACTTATTTCCGACGGCAATTTGTGGATGATGCGGGCCGTGGATACCTTTGACTTTTCACGCGGTGTAAAATTCAGCACGTATCTGACGTATGTATTAATGAAGAATTTTGCACGCAGAATCGGCGATAACAGCACGCGCGTGGATGAGCGGCTGGTGGCCACACAGAATGATCTGCTGGATGAACTCGGCGAATCACAGGAACAAAGCATTCCGGATGCCGTGGATATGCTGCTGATGCAGGGGCGGCTGATGGACGCGCTGGCCAAACTCCCGCGCCGGGAACATGATCTGCTCGCGGCCCATTATGGCCTGGAGGCCGGGCAGGGACCCATGAGTTTGTCGCAAATTGCCCAGCGCATGGGTATTACCAAAGCGCGCGTGCGGCAATTGGAAATCCGGGCGCTGGGCCGCCTGCGCCTGATGCTGGAAGAACAGATTGATCGGCAGGCCGCCGAAATTATTGGCCATTCCGGCTCTGCGCAAGCCGGCCTGGAACCGGATGTCGCATCCGATTCATTGCCCGAACACGAAGAACTCATCGGATGTGCGGCAGCAACTCCGGAGCTGCACGACCGCGCGGTGGAAAAACGCGGCGGGTAAGCTGTTGTCCCAATTTGGCGGTGGCAAACCCGCAATGAATCGTGCGTGAGTTCAACGCGAGCGCCGGCTAAATCCCCGTCGCATTTTGCGGCGCGTTGTTGACTTTACCAGTTGGAGACAAGTATTATCTGATTAACAAAATTGGTTAAGGGTGATGGAGTTCACCTGAACTGTTCCGGCTTTTCCGGATCTGATGACTCCTGGCGCGATGATTCGCCGGGATGTGTTGTAACCTCGGTGGAAAGAATCCATCGGGGTTTTTGTGTTTTTGGGCATTCAAAGGGAATCATAGGGTGAAAAAAACGGTTTTAATTTGGCTGTCGATTGGGATTTTCGGCTTTTTTGGTGCCATGGCGCGATACGGTATTGCACGGCTCTTTGGCCGATTTTCAGCGCTTTTCCCGTTTGGAACATTTTTTATCAATATCAGCGGCTGCTTTTTTCTGGGATGGTTTCTGACCTGGGCCCAGCCGCGACTGCAGATTCCTGATCCGATCCGCCTGGGAATTGCCGTTGGTTTTGTCGGCGCGTATACCACATTTTCGACGTATATGTTTGAATCCGATCGCATGCTGATTGAAGGACAGGCCGCACGATCTTTGATATATATGGTCGGAAGTGTAGTCATCGGCCTCATAGCCGTCAGGCTGGGGGTCATACTCGGACAGGCGATGAGTTGAACCATGGACGGATCACCGGAAAATATGTTAAGCGGTGAAAAGACGCTCTTACGGATGTATATGCGCAGTGCCGATCTGTATCACTTTGCGCCGGCATACCAGCGCGTCATTGAACACGCGGCAAAACAGAAGCTGGCGGGGACAACGGTGTTGCGCGGCATCATGGGCTTTGGCTCCCGCGGCATGGTCCGCCATTCGGAATTCAAACTCGTGGGAGATGAGCCGGTGATTGTGGAAATCGTAGACGATGGCCGCAGGATCATCGCATTTCTTGCGGACATGGCGAAACAGGGACTGCATTATGGCCTGGCCACACTGGAGCGCGCGGCCGTGGTCATCTGCCGCGCCGCGAACGACACAAGCCGGGAGACAGTCCGGCTGCCCAATGCCATTGCACCGTTAAGCACGCTGCCAGATATTCAAGGGGTATTGCACATGCACACCGATTCCACCGGCGTTTTGTTGCGGATATTTATTGGTGAATCCGACACCTTTGAGCATAAGCCGCTGCACGAAGCCATTGTTGCCAAAGCACGGGAACTGGGCATCAGCGGCGCCACGGTTTTGCAGGGTTCGATGGGCTTCGGTGCCAACAGTGTGATCCATAACGATCGCGTGCTGGCGATGTCATCGGACCTGCCGATTGTCATTGAAATCGTTGACGCCCGCGACAAAATCGAAAAACTCCTGCCGCTGCTGGACACGATGGTTCAAGGCGGCATGATGACCATGGAGGAAGTACGCATTCTGGCATATCGCCCCGCCCCATCCGCCGCGGTGAAAAAGGCCGGGCAGTAAGCACGTTCCCTGCGGGCATCTGGGCCTGAGGCAAAAGGGCGCTGATGGAGCCTCTCCGTGAACGGTTGTGCGGGAATAGATAGCACCTGATCACGAATTCCTCGATTTCCTTAGCGCCAAATTTTTTTCTGGGCTTCCCTAAAGCCATCATGGAAATTGTTATTCGTAACTTGAGCGTTCCGCGCCGCTGTTGCTGTGTAGCAATGCGGGTAATTTTCCAGGCCTTCTACGGCTGCCAACCACCGCTTTTTTTTACGCAGGATTAAAATCAATGCTTTGCGTTTGATCGCGTCGTGCACGAGATCAACGCTGTATTGCTGAGACTTCAGCTTGTACTTCTTTCCGTCGGGCCAACCATAGTTCTTGGAGTGATACGGAAAATACTCAACGCAAAATACCCTTTTGGCGACAATTTTAAGCCTTTCTTCGATAGGTTTGGATTTATCGTGATCGATCAAGTCCTTCAGTGTTTTTCTCCACCACCAGAAGCCAGGTGCGAACGTGAGGTCGGGGTCAAGCAGGTAAAATGGGTAATCTGTTTTGTTCAACCCGTGCAAAAGGTTCTGCCTTGCTTTCTGTGCAAAGGCTGGCTTTTTATGAGCAAGCAAGTCGAGTTCATCATAGCCCGGATTTGCGTTCAGCAGCACTACCGGGGCGTCAGGATCGCCCAGATACGGTTCGGGCCAAAGTTCGAGGTGTATTTTTTTATCCTCATCCTCTGTCTCTTTGTTAAATTCTTGTACCGCGCATCGATCCTGCTCAGGAACGTACGGCCCACCCGATAAACGCAGCTCTGTCCAAGGATTTTCCGCACTTGTTCCGGCCACGGCATCAACCCTTTCGTGAAAACCACATGTTTGCAGTCTACCGGTTGTTGTACCGTAGTACAATTGTCACCCCTTAGCCGAAATAGAAGTGTCACCTTCAGGTCTGGTGTATACCAGGCAGAATGGAAAACCTACTTATGTCGGCAGCAGAGCGGGTTCGTCTGGATGCGATGCGTCGGATCGAACGAAACGAGGTGACGGTGGTATCTTCTGCGGTACTGATGTGTGTATCGCTGCGGCAGGCGCGTCGTCTATGGAAGCGGTATCGTCAGCAAGGCGCGGCGGGGTTGATCCACCGG
>JAJYZY010000042.1:0-922 GCA_021799715.1 Planctomycetota bacterium
CGCGGATCATCCGTGGAAGAAGGGCGTGGTGGGCGGTGCGGCCCGCCAAAGCCGGCGTGGCGGCCCGGCTGCGGCTGCGGTCGGGGCTTCGCCCCTCCCTGCGCCGGGCCGCCAAACCGCATGAGTATCGATGTCAGGGTGGCATTTCTCGTTATCTACAATAGGCCATGTGTTACTTGCTGACCGAATTGGGAGGAAATAACATGCCTTTGTATCTTAATGGAGAAAATAATTATGAGATGTTACAGACGATCTCTCTCATGGGTCCAAATGCATGTATACAAGTTCATGACGTTTGTCGGCATGTTTCTGGCTGCTGCCGGAACCAGTTCATGTGTCGCTAACAACCGTTGGTCGCCGCCACCGAAATCTAAAAACGTTTCCATTTCCAACGGCGGACTGACGGTAACTTTTAATATTGCGTGGGGTGCGGTGGTTGTTGGTATTGCCAATAAACATGTGGCGCATGGGCTGAATATTGTCGATTATCATGATGTCGGCAGGGAATTGCAGGTGGATCAGTTTCTTTCGCTGAAAAAAGGTGGGCATCCAGAGTTGATGATCAACCCCACGCAAGCCGGAGCGGAAGGTTATCAGGTCTATTATAAACATCCTCGAGGAATTGTGTTTCCGGAAAAAGGCAGTCCGGTTATTCGCTGGTCGGTGCAGCCTCATCATTTTCATGCGGTCATCAAGCCGTGGGATTATGACACCGGCAAGCCTACCAGATGGGTTTATGTGGAGGATGTCCATATCACCCCCGGAGGGGTTGCCCTATTTCATTACACGTTCTACAACCACGAGTCCAAAACTTACATCATGGGTACTGAGGTCCCCACACTTTATTCGGATCGCACCAACGGTTTTATGTACCCATTGACGAATCCGTATGTCCGCGCACATTCCGTGGCGGCACACCTGA